>RFIA01000151.1 GCA_003695675.1 Chloroflexota bacterium | reverse complement strand
GCAGTTGAGGCATTCATCAAGCCGCCAGAGAATAAATTCTCCGGCTACCATAAAGCCAAGTACCCTGAAGGGTACTATTTATCCGATAGATGAGGCAAATTGCTGTCAAATGGCTTCAGATCGATGTCACGACCGCCACAGTCTGCTTCAGCAGACTTGGTATTTCGGGAGCCGGACATTTCAATGTCTGGCGGCACTACACCTGCAAGACGCGGCGGCCTTCGCGGGCTTCTTCGACGGCGAGGGTGATTTGCTTGGCGCGATTGCGAATGGAGTCCAACGAGCGCGTGCCGTCACCGACGAGCCAACTCCCCGCGCCACACGCGACCGCCCCGGCGCTGATGAATTGCCGCACCGTGTCCGGATTGATGCCACCGTTACACATGAAGCTGATGTGGTCGAGCGGGCCGCGCACGGCTTTGAAATATTCGATGCCCAATGGCCCAGCGGGGAACAACTTGAGCAAGCGCACGCCCATCGACCACGCATCGACGGCTTCCGTCGGCGTCATCACACCGGGCGCGACGAGGATACCGGCTTCTTTCGCCACTTGTACAACTATCGGGCTGAAGCTCGGCGCGACGATGAAATCGGCCCCGGCATCGACGACACGCCGCGCCGTCGCCTCGCCGAGCACTGTGCCCATCCCGGCGACGACATCATCGCCGAAGCGCTGCTTGACAGCTTGCATCGCGGGCAAGGGCTTGTCCGAATTCATCATGAATTCGAAGACATTGATGCCCTCTTCGAGCAAGACTTCGACCACCGGCAGCGCGACCTCCGGTGGGAAGGCGCCGCGCATCCCGGCCATCAACCCAATTTTCTCAATTGCTTGATAGGCTGTTTGTGCATCCATTCGTGAATTACCTTCTACCAAAAAGGCCATCACCCATACAGAACAATGACCCGAAATCATCATCACATCTTACATTGAGTAGAAAGGAAAAGATTCAACGCAGAGGCGCGGAGACACAGAGCAAATGATTGTTTTTCTTTGCGCCCTTCGCCTCTTTGTGGTTCAGTATCGTTTCATCAGCAGCGAATAATGATTAACTTTCGATGACTTTGTCGTCAATCAATTGCTGCTGCACTTTTTGCCCCTTGGGGTCGAAAGCGAAGTGCTGCCCATAGAGTTGAAATTCCATATCTATCATGGCGCGGCCCGCGCGATTCTTCTCAATCGTCCACACGACCCAATTGCGGAATTGCTTGGCCGTGTACGGATTAAATGTCACATGATCTTTCGACATGATTTGATACTTATTGTTCATGATGACGGCGATGTCGGACTCGTAGTCGAGGGCGCTGCTGCCGCGCAAATGGAAGAGGTGGATACGCTTGCTCTTCAAGCCTTCACGGTCAGAAGCGACAATCGACCACACCGGAATATCCAACGAGAGCGCGATGTCTTTGAGACCCTCGACGATGATCGTCACCTTGTCGTTCTCGTCGCGTGGGCGTTCCGGATGGACGGCGACTTTTTGCAGATAATCGACGAACAGCGTGACATTGCCACCCGTCGCGTCGCACAAGCGCGCCGTCATCTCTTTGATGGCTCGCAATGTCGTCACCGCCGGACTCGCCTTGACCATAATCATACGGTCGGCATATTTGACCATGCGGCCTAATGCGGCGGCGGTTTTGGGGTTGTCGCGCAAAATTTGTTGCAGCGAACCTTGACCGCCATCGCGCCCCATGAATTGCTTGGCACGTTGCGCGACAATAATCTGATATAAATCACGCAAGCGAATGCCACGACTCAAATCGATTTCTGGCGGGTCAACACTTTCGAGGCACAACAAACGGTGCATCAAATGGGCTTCGGTGTGTTCATACGACAGATAAAAAGCGTACTGCCCCTGCCGCGACGCAATATTCCGCGCAATTTGCAGCGTCGCAATCGTCTTGCCGATGCCCTGTGCGCCACCGAGCAAGACCAATTCCGTTTTGCGCAAGCCACCGCCGATATAGCCATCGAACGGGTCAAAACCAGTCGGCATCGGCACATAATCCACGAGGTCACCTTGCACAACACGTTCATTGGCCTCAGACATCACTTGTGTCAGCGTGCGCGGCAAATGTGCCCCTTGCTGCCGACCGGACGACGCTCGGGTAGATGGTGCAGCCGGGGATGCCGGCGCGGGCTGTGCAGGTTCACGCTGCTGTAATGGTTGAACAATAGCCTGCTGCGGGGGGCTTTCTTGTACAGCCGGAGATTGTTCATTAGGAGGTGAACCTTGCGGCTCAGGAACATCGTCTGTGAATCGTCTCGTTACCATAAGCACTCAGCAAAACACAACACAAATGCCGGTTTTGCCCCTCCTTACTTTCATGCGTCTATTAATCATTTGAATATTGAAAAACAATTGTATCCGTCACAAGACGATTATGCTGATTTTGTGACCGAATACAACAAACGACAATCCAAACCACTCGATACATCACACACAACATCGTACTATCCATCATACTCCAGAACAGAAAAATGGACAACGCCCCCAACCATGCAACTATCTCAGGCCAATATATCAACCGGCAAATCTTCGTATAAATTTCATTTTATAG
>RFIA01000150.1 GCA_003695675.1 Chloroflexota bacterium | reverse complement strand
TTGAATGCCCCTTCTCACCCCGATAGAACCGGAAGATGCGTCGGAAGAATTGCAACGCATCTATGAAGGCGGCGCGAAGCGTCTAGGCTTCGTGCTCAACAATTGGAAGTACATGGGACACTCGCCGCGAATGCTGCGAGCCTATCTGCAATTTTCCGGCGCATTCCTCAACCCCGAAGTGCTGCCGAAGCGCGTGCTCGAACTCGGCCTGCTCAAGTGTATCTATCTCAATCATTGCGATTACTGACTGTGCCATCATTGGCATCACGCCCGTGCGGCGGGGATTACACTTGAAGAAGCGCTGGCAGTCAACGGCGATTATTTGAATTATCATGGCTTCGACGAACGCGACAAAATTGCGATTCGCTTTGCAGAAGAAGCGACACTCGGTATGCAGCAAACCGTCACCGAAGAGCCGTCCGGCATCAGCGAAGATACGCGCGAGTGGTTGATGCGTTACTTCAGCGAAATTGAACGGCTCGAACTCATCATGGGGGTGACCGGCTTCAATTTCCTTAATCGCTTCAATCGCATCACCGAATCGGAGCCGGACAAAGAACTCCCCCCACAAGAATTGCTCGACATCATTCGATAATCCTCTCATACAGAGCATATCGCTGTGCTCTGTATGATTCGTTATTAATTCGTTATCAATTTACCTCTTGTAAACCCCGTTGAAAATTTTATAGTATGATGATGATTAATTGATATTGATAGATTGCATTCGTGATTATAATGCCTTATTGTCGCGATCTTTTTGTTTTTATCTTCTGCGACAGGACATTGATATGCACTATGCGCGTCATTATTCGTGGTTGATTGTTGCCCTCTTTTTGTTTGCCATCATTTTTCTTTTAGCAGATACGCCGGAATATATTGAAGGTGATGATGCTGTTTCAATATCCTATCATCTTTTCGGACATGATGCCGACTTCCAACCACCATATACACCCCGACAAGGCATGATGGATGTCGTGTTTGGTTTTCTCCCGGCAGAGGAAGCCCTACTGCGTTCAATGGCCGTGTTCGTCTCGAATATTGCTGCTGTAACGCTGTTCATCTTGATTCTTGCGTTGGTGTTCGAATGGTTGCCCGATATAACGAGTCAACAAAAATTGATCGCAACAGTGATTGTGTTATTCGCGAGTCCTGAGTTTTTTTATCTCGGCTTGTTGTATAACCCTACCCTGATAGCCATGTCGCTGATCCTTGCTGCTCATCTGCTTATAAGGCACACGGTGTCTCGCTATGCGCGGGCTGCCTTCCCCACCACAGGCATGTTGGCGGGGTTGGCTGTCTCGCTCATTTTGTTTGGTCTGGGGGTCTCATTCCGATGGAACGTGATTGTTTATGGCGTCGTGATTGTTGCCGACGTGTTTTCGGGCAATCCGTTTCGAGGGCGTGGCATATTGTTCACCCTGCGCCAACGTATCGTGTTCGTGACGGTGTGGGGCGGGCTGGCGTTGGCGGCTTCACTCGCCATGATTTATGCTTCTGGTTATACACTCCATACCATTATTGACGAATTAAAGCTAATCGGTGTTGTCGCACGTCAAACCGGCAGTGCGCAACAAACGATACCGACAATCAACATTCGTACAGGATTGACATTGATGTCGTTGATAACGCCAGCAGCATTCGTCTTGAGTGTGGTTGGGTTTGTCAGATTGGTGCGACAGCGTGATGCAGCGCTTTTGTTGGTTGTGCTGGTTTCTGGTCTCGGCGTGTTGCCGATAGTACCATCTGGCGTGCCCAAATTTTTGATCACATCGATACCGGCGCTCATATTGCTCGTTGTCGAAGGCTGGGTCGCAATTTGGAATCTGTCATCGCGACAACAATTACAGTCATTCGTGAAGGCTACTCTCGTAGCAACATTGATCGTGCCATGGTTTGTTGGCATCCACATTTTGCGACCGGGGACGGCGTGGGGTCCCGGCTTTGAGCTGCGGTCGTATGACCGTCCTGAAGATAGCGCATCGACTCAAATCGCATTGGCCTTTGATTCCGGCGCCGCCTACCCGACACCGGAAGGTTTGCGTCCGATTTTTGGTCATGCGTACACCTTATTGGCCGGCGATTGGCGTGCTATGTATCATCAATTGGCCGCCGAAAATCGTCAACTCGTCGATGTAGCGCTTGAGCAAAATATCCCTATTTTGGTGACGCAATTCCCGCCGAGTTACGTCGTCAACGAATTGGTTGCGCGAGGATTTTCAACACAAGCGAAATCTAAACAAACGTCGCGTGCCACCCCCTTCATTCGCGAACGGCTATTTTCCAATGCCGCTGGACAAACTGTCACCGTATTGTATATCGAAATTCAAGACAGTGAAGTCATGATTGACTTTACAGAAGTGACTGCGCTGTCTGCGATGTGGGATACTGTGCTCATCAATGGGTATCCACGCACAATACGACACCTAGCGCAAATCGCACCAACCGCGCATGAAAAAGTTGGGCCACTTTCCGCCATTCTGGATTTGCAACAATTCACCGCCGATTTCGTTGTGATGCTAGAAACAAGCGAACGAGCATCATCAAATTGAGCATTTTGGCGCAGGCATTAAGCCTTGCCACGTCCGAGATGGTTCGAGACGAGATAAGCATAACTCTTCGCAATGGCGTCGAGCATATCCGTCGCGCATTCGTCGAGTTCAACAACGAGCCATTCGACATGCGCGGCGTTGGCCTGCACGATACCCGCGACATCAACCGAGCCTTCGCCGAGCGCCACTTGCGGGTCGGTCGTGTTGGCGGGGCCGTCTTTGATGTGCAGCAGGGGCGCACGGCTGCCGAGTTGTTTGAGCAAATCAATCGCGTTCACGCCGCCTGTTTCGACCCAATAGGTATCGACTTCGAGGAAAACATCGTCTGAGAGGCATTCGCGCATCAGATGATAAGCATATTCGTTGCCGATACGGACGAACTCGCGGTCATGATTGTGATAGCCGAAGCGAAACCCGGCGGCTTGCGCATTCTCTGCTGCTTCGTTCAAAATAGCACACGCCTGCTCAACACCATCTGCCGCTTTGAACAATTCATGTGGCAGGCCGGGCACGATGGCAATGTCTGTGCCGAGTGTCGCCACCATGTCGAGCACCCGTTGCTTGTCCTCGCCGACCGGCGGCGGCGCATGTGTCCCCATGACTTGCAAGCCCAAAGCGTCACAATGCGCGGCGACTTCACGCGCGTCTAACCCGGCATACGACTCGACACCGACGAAGCCGATGTCCGCAATACGCTGCATCGTGGCGGAGAAATCTTGCGCGAGTTGCTCGCGAACGCTGTAAAGTTGTAAGGCAATCGGGGCAAGTTGTTCGGTCATATTTTGATCCTGTTCGTCATCGTAACGACTTTGAAAAGTCACATTAAAATTTTGAGGCTTGGTGGAGAGGTAAGGGCACGACATGCCGCACCCTTACAAACGGCAATGTCACAATTCATCGGGGCGCGTTATGCGCACCCTCCGACGATAATGAATGATTACAGCACGACCTCACGACCCTGCGCCGCGCTTTGATAAACGCCGTCGAGAATACGCATCACCTGCAACGATTGCTCTGCCGGGACGGGTGACGGCGCATCATCAAGAATGGCTTGTGCGAACTCGATGCACTCTTGGGCGTGGGGTTCGTTGATGTTGTCCGTCAGCAGCAAGGTGTGGTCATACATTTGATGGCGCGTGTAATCCGAGTCGTGGAGTGTATTGCCCGGCCAATGCGCACCCCCTTCGCTGCCATACAACCACATCTGCATATCTTCTGTCTTGCCACCTGTGTTGTGATGCAGCAACCAACTGACTTCGAGAATGAGCGTCGCGCCGTTGTCGAAGCGGATGAATGCGCTGGCGAATTCTTCGACATCCATCTCCGGCATAATCGGATCGTGACTCCAAATGCTGAAGGCGCCGTCGCGCTTGGCGAGTTCGGTGCGCGTCACCCCGCTGACCGTCACGGGGATCGGATTACCCATGAACCACATCGTCAGGTCGAGGATATGCACACCGATGTCGATGCACGCCCCGCCATGACTTTGCTTTTTGAGCAAAAAACCGGGACGAATCGGAATCCCGGCGCGGCGCAGCATCCAACTGCGGGCGTGATAGATGTCGCCGAGTTTACCGGCTTCGACTTCGCGCTTCAGCACGCGCACGTTTTCGCCGAAGCGAAAATGCTGCGCCGTCATCAACATCTTGCCGCTGCGGTCTCGCGCTTCAATCATGCGTTGGATTTCGCCCGGCGTTGGCGCGAGGGGCTTTTCACACATCACATGTTTACCGGCTTCGAGCGCGGCAATCGTCAATTCGGTATGATACCCATTCGGCGTACAAATATCGATAATATCAATATCCGGGCGATTGATGAGGTCTTCCGGTCGAGTGTATCCGTCATCAATATGCCATGCCGCTTGCCATGCCCGCAAATGCTTTTCGCTGACATCAGCACCGGCGATCACTTCTGTATGCGGTGACTGCTCCCAACCCGGCATGTGCAATTTCGCGATGCCGCCGACACCAATCACCCCGACTTTCAACTTTGCCATGATGGACGCAATGAACTCCTTTGTTCAAATGTTTCCCGATGAAAAGAGAAATGCTAACGAACACGATAATCTGCTCTGGCCACAAGTCGGCAAGAGAAAATCATATCAGCCAAACAGTATATCAATAAAGCTCGACAAGTGTAGATTGTAGTTATGATGAATTCGGCAAATACAAATATGACGCCGGGGGACTGCGCACCAAGCTGACGATGCCCGGCAACTTGAGCATCACCTACGTCTACGACGACAAAGGGCAACTCGTCAGCCTGACCGATTGGGATGCGCAGCAGACGCGCTTCGCGCACGACGGCGCGGGACGCCATGTCCTGACCGAACGCGGCAACGGTCTCGACAGCCGTTACCGTTACGACGCGGCGGGACGCTTGCGCCGTCTCAGTCACATGAGTGGCTTCAAGACCCTCGCCGACTTCCAATACATCGTCGATGGTCGCGGCAACCGCACACAGGCGACGGAGACATTAGCCAATTCCGGCACGGGCACAACGACCATCCTTCATGATGATGCCGATGTCGCTTACAAAGGCGCATGGTCGGCAGTCGGCGGATTCCACGAGACGACGCAACGCAGCGCTTCGCTCAAGCTGTTGTTCTTCGGTGATGCTAATGTCACGCTGACGATGGGCGAAGGCACGGATCACAGCATTTATGATGTCTACATCGGCAAGACGCTGTGGCAGAGTTTCGATGGCTACGCGGCTGTTGCCGGTACACGCACGATTTCGATTGAAGTCAACGGCGATGGCCCGCACGAACTCGAAGTCCGCAACCGCTTTGAGCACAATCTGTCGTCGAGTGGCTACAAACTGCGCTTCAAGAGTCTCTCCGTCGATGCGGTCTACGATTTGCGGA
>RFIA01000149.1 GCA_003695675.1 Chloroflexota bacterium | reverse complement strand
TCCGTTGTTGAGCAATTGCTCGCTAATCCGCTTCAGGTTGAGCTGGGCGGGCGTTTGCAAGAAGTGACGGTCATGTTTGCTGATCTTGGCAATTTCACAAGTTTGGCTGAACACACCCCGCCAGAACAATTGTTGAGCTTGCTCAACAGTTATCATGGCCTCGTCGTTGGGATTGTGATGGAACACGGCGGGACGATTGATAAATTTCTTGGCGATGGTTTGATGGTATTGTTCAACACGCCGCTTGAGCAAGATGACCATATTGAGCGAGCCGTTCAGGCTGCTTTAGGTGTTCGCGCTGCATTGCCCGACTTTCATGCCAAGTTCGAAGCTTCTCAGCGTTTGACGATTAATTTTGGTATTCACACGGGCATGGCGGTTGTTGGGAATGTGGGCACATCCGAGATTATGGACTTCACAGCCGTAGGGGATACGGTGAATGTCGCCTCTCGTTTGCAGAGTCTGAGCGGCAATAATCAGATACTCATCAGTGGTGCGGTCTATGACCGCATCGCGGATCATACGACTGTCAATCAGATTGGCGAAGTGAATATCAAAGGACGTGTTGAGCCGATATTGGTTTACGAGGTTCTGGAGTAACCATTTTGAGTCAGGAAATTTTATGGGCTGGTGATATTCCTTCAGAGACGTTAGCAACACTTCGGTCGAATATAGCGCCAGACTACACGATTGTAGTCGCAACGAGCTTTGATGGTGTGATGTCCCATTTACGGGAGCATACGGTCAAAGCGGTTCTATTTGATGTGACACAACCCAATTTCAACACGATTTATCTGTGCCAACAAATCAAGAATCGTGACAACGCACCGCTTGTGATTGCGTTTAACCACCGAAATATTGCGTTGCGCGATGCGTGCCTCGTCGCCGGTGCAGACGCGGTGTTGGAAAATCCCCTCGACGGCGACAAACTCAAATTAATCTTGGCGGATCCGGTGCGCCACATTGAAAACACAACCACTACAAATGTCATTCTTGGTAACACGCCGGAGAAGATTTTGAGCGCCGCCTCATTGTTGAGCCATGACCTAAAAAGCCCGATTAGCGTCATCATCAGTAGCATCGAAGCGCTAACGACCTTATTTGATGAATTGTACGGCATTAAAGATTTAGTACCGCTTTTGCAGGGGACGTTGAGCGCAGGGTATCGTCAAATGTATTTAATTGACGATATGATTGATCTTGCCCGGCTGCAACTTGGCGGGTATCCGATGGTCAAGACTCGCGGCGATATACGTCAAATCATTGAGGATGCCGTGTCATTGCCGCCGTATATACAAAATAAAAAGAAATTGAATATCGAGAAATATTTGCCAGAATTGGGTACAATTTTTGCTTATGTTGATGTTGACCTTGTTCGTCGTGCCGTTGCCGCTATGATGGACAACACTTACAAGTTCACCATTCAAGGTGATTGCCTGACGATTCGGGCCGAACAAGTGGATGATATGGTCTTGATTGCTTTTGAAGACAATGGCCGCCCTATTTATGATGAATTTCAGCATGAAATTGTGCGACGCGCGGCACATTGGGAAGGCCGACAGGCGGGGACACGCACGAGTGTTGCCGCAGGTTTGCCGTTTGTGTTTGCTGTGGCTCAGGCGCATGGCGGGTCATTTAGCGGGGCCACAGATAGCGAAAGCGGTCTGACGACGTTTACCCTGCGTTTACCGGTTGGTAAAGAGGTGATTGAAAGCGATGGACGAAAATCAGATTGACCGCATCATCCAAAATGTGATGCGCGAACTCGGTGGTGACACTATCGATGCGACATATCATCACGCGCCTTATGAACCGCCGGTTGTCGGCAGCGGCGATGGCATTTTTCCCGACCCGGACAGTGCCATTGATGCGGCAACGGCGGCTTTTGAAATTTTGCAAACGATGCCGCTTGATCGTCGTAAAGAAATTATTGCCTCGATGCGAGCGGCTGCGCGAGAACATGCACAGGTGTTGGCACAATTCGCACACGAAGAAACCGGCATGGGGCGTGCTGAAGATAAGGTGCTCAAGAATTTGTTGACGGCCAATAAGACGCCGGGACCTGAATTTCTCGATACGAGCGCGTGGACGGGCGATGGCGGCCTGACGCTGACCGAATACGCGCCGTATGGCGTCATTGGGTCGATTACACCGAGCACCAACCCGACATCGACTGTCATCAACAACAGCATCAGCATGATTAGTGCGGGGAATGCCGTCGTCTTCAACGCGCATCCCGGCGCACGCGAGTGCAGCAATTACACGGTGCAATTGTTGAACCGCGCGATTCAACATGCGGGTGGCCCGCCGAATTTGCTGGCGAGTGTCGTTGAACCGACGATTGAGTCGGCGCAGGCATTGATGACGCACAAGAAGATTCGTCTGCTCGCTGTGACCGGTGGCATCGGGGTTGTGCGGGCGGCGATGCAAAGTGGCAAACGTGCTGTTTGCGCCGGGCCGGGCAATCCGCCAGTGGTGGTCGATGAAACGGCGGACACCGAACAAGCCGGACGCGATATTGTACTGGGCGGCAGCTTCGACAACAATCTCGTCTGCACGACCGAGAAGACGACATTTGTTGTCGAGTCGGTGTTGGATGATGTCGTCGACAGCATGACGCGACACGGCGCGTATTTGATTACATCGTGGCAATTGCGTCGCTTGCTCAAATCAATCTTGATCGAAGATCGCGGTCCCGGTACATATAGCGTGATGAACAAAGAATTCATCGGGCAGAACGCTAACGTGCTGCTGCGCGAGATTGGTGTCAATGTGGGTGACGAGGTGCGACAGATTGTCGCTGTCGTTGAACCCGACCATCAACTCGTGTGGTCGGAACAGATGATGCCGATTATGCCGGTCGTCGCGATGCCCGATGTGTGGTCGGCGATTGACTTGGCAGTGGACTCTGAGCACGGTTTTCGTCATACGGCTGTCATGCACAGCAAGAATATCGATCACATGACGGCAATGGCGCGAGCGATGGATTGCTCGATTTTCGTCAAGAATGGCCCGAATCTCGCGGGATTGGGTTGGAGTGGCGAGGGCTTCACGTCGTTCACCATCGCAAGCCCGACTGGTGAGGGGATGACGACCTGTCGCAGCTTCAGCCGCATCCGGCGTTGTACGCTCAAAGATGGCTTCCGGATTGTGTGATTAAATGGCTGCTGCGCCGAAACGTAAACCAACCCCAAAGTCGACAAAGAAACCGACGCCCTCGCGCTCACGTAAAAAAGCTGCGCCTGCGAAAGTCGTTGAGCAAACCGTATCTGCGGTTGAAAACAAAGCGCCGTTGGTGATTGACCCGGCGCTTGCCTTGTTGGAGTACCACAGCATTGCGGCGGGCGTTCTCGCGGCGGATGCGATGGTCAAGCAGGCGACGCTAGATGTCGTTCATGCTGGTACAGTGCAACCGGGACGCTTTCTCGTTTTGCTCGGCGGGGTAGTCGCAGAAGTTGAGGAGGCGCTCAAGGTAGGCAAGGCGAGTGGCGCGGATGCACTCAACGATCATATTTTTCTGCCGGGTGTTCACAAAGAAGTCGTGCGTGCTTTGGCAGCAGGGCGCGAGGTCAAACCCGATGATGCGCTCGGCATCTTCGAGACGCGCACGGTGCCGTCTGCGATTCATGCGGCAGACAAGGGTATCAAAGGTGCTGCGGTCACGCTGATGGAAGTGCGCCTCGCTGATGGTCTCGGCGGCAAGGGACTCGTCTTCTTCACCGGCCTCGTTTCTGATGTCGAGGCCGCGCTTGAAATCGCCGATGATGCGCTTGAAGAATCGCAAAAAGTGCGCCATGTCGTCATTCCGCAAATCCATGCTGATATTGCGAACGTGATTCGGGCGAACACCCGTTTTGGCCCGCAACTCAATTGGCCGGAGGCATAATGCAGCAACCCAAAGATGAACACGCATTACGCGAGCAAATATGTACCATCGGTCAATTGATGCACCGACAGGGATATATCGATGGCAACAGCGGCAACATCAGTGCGCGGCTTGATGACGGGCGCATTTTGGCGACGCCGAGTGGTCTCGCGAAGGGATTTATGTCGCCCGACCAATTAATCATCGTCGATATGGACGGCAATCGGGTTGACCGCCCGACACCTGCCAATCGTGATTTGCGCCCGACTTCTGAGTTGTTGATGCACCTTGAGTGTTATCATAAGCGTCACGATGTGATGGGGGTTGTTCATGCGCATCCACCGGTCGCCGTAGCGATGACGATTGCCGGGATTGACTTTCAGCAATGTTTGATACCGGAAGCGGTTGTTATTCTCGGCTTGATTCCAACGACACCGTATGCCACGCCGTCTGGCCCTGAAAATCGTGACGCTATCAGCCAACTCATCGAACATCATGACGTACTCATGCTCGCTTATCATGGCTCGCTGACCGTTTCTGATTCGGTGTGGGATGCCTATTTACGCTTAGAAAGCCTCGAACATACGGCGAAAATCTTGACGACAGTCCATCAACTCGGCGGCCCGAAGCGACCAATAGCACCGCATCAAGTCGAAAAATTGATCGACATTCGGGAGAAAATCGGTTTGCTCAAGCCGGGCGATGCTGAAGGATTTTATGCCGCCTGTGGTATCCCGAATGTGTCGCAAGATGATGACTTGACGGAACGAGTACGGGGCATAGTTCGCGAGGCGCTGGCCGATCTCATCGACTGATCACAAAATTGACCAGCCGTTTGATTTCGTCTTGACTCGCCCGATGTGAACTGGTAGACTTCTCCCGCGTTGGCCCCCATCGTCTAGCGGCCTAGGATGTCACCCTTTCAAGGTGAAGACACGGGTTCGAGTCCCGTTGGGGGTACAGCAATAAACACCGCTTAGAAATTTCGAGCGGTGTTTTTGATTCGATTCGCGTTTAGAAACATGGATGAATTTGTGCTAAGGCTTCGTGCAAATCGTTGAATACATGCGGCGTCACGTCGTTGAATTTGTCCGGCGTTGTGTGCGACAAATCGGGCACGGCGAAACAGGTCATCCCTGCGGCGACCGCTGCCCGTACACCATTGACGCTGTCTTCAAGCGCGAGACAATCTGCCGGGTCTATGCCGACTTTTTCCGCCGCAAACTGATAAATATCGGGCGCCGGTTTGCCGTATTCGACATGATCGACCGAACAACGAATCGCGAAAACATGTGCCCATGTAATTGTTGATAATGTCGCTTCAATAACCTGCTCGGACGAATTTGACGCGATGGCGTGTGGAATATTGTGCTGCACGACGAAATCAACGATCTCGTTTGCACCCGGCTTTACAGTGACACCCGCTCGCAGCAAAGCCATAACCCGTTCGTGCAACTCATCTTCGAGTGTCGCGACATCATCCTCCAATTGATAAGCCTCGCGAACATTTGCCAACAGACTTTCTAGCGACAGACCAATGAATGCGCTGTGGATATTCGTGTCATATTGTTTGCCGCGTGCGGCCAGTAATTGTGTTTCCGCAATTGTCCACAGACGTTCGCTGTCTACCAGCAAACCGTCCATGTCGAAGATGATGGCTTTCGGTGGGCATGGGAATGTTTTCTGCACAAGAACTCCTCACAAAATCAGAACAAGTTTTTCACGACTGCATCAAGGATATAAAACGTCAAAAATGGTTTAATCGCCTGCGATAACTGGTGCAACCGATTTTGTGCCGTTACGTTCCAAGTGGCGTGTCAGTAATATCCACAATGCTAGTGGGAGGAGGCTGAGAAATCCGGTGCCGATCACCACTTCACGCACTTGCTCGCTGCCGAGATGCTCGAGCACTTGCCCAGTGACGATGATGCTAATTGTCGTCATCAATTGGAAACCGGCCATATCGATGGCGAACATGCGACCGAGATATTCGTCTGGCGTTTCTTTTTGAATGATGATTGAACTGTACGTCCAATTGATTGATCCACCCGCGCCGCGAATGACCAACGCGAATGCCGCCAGCAGCAAGGTTGGTGCGCCGCCGAAGACGAACCATCCCGCCACGACAGCGATATAGCCAATAATGATGAGCCGCCGCATGACTTGCACCGAGCCATCATTGATGCGATTGGTCAACAACGGGCCGACAACTGCGCCAACGCCAAATGCACTCCACAAAATGCTCATCGAGAGAATGCCATCTTGACCGCGCACAAATAATTCTGTGCCATATATGATGAGCGCCGCATCGATATTGCCGATACTGAGGCCGCTTTTGACGAATGTCGCCGCAGCAATTTCGCTGTGCCGTCGCAGATAACGCAGCCCTTCGCGGAAGCTGCGATCATCACTGATTTTAACATCGGACTCAGACTCGGCTTTATGTTGGTAACGAGGCGTGATGCCGACGATCAATAACGCCGAAACAAAGAAAGTTGCTGAATCGATGAGCAATGTGGTTGCGGCGCCAAAACTTTCGGCCACCAGCCCACCCGCCACCGCGCCACCGGCCAGCATCACCGACCAAGTGACGCTGCTCAATGTGTTCGCCGCTACGAGGTCTTCACGTGGCAGAAGACTCGGTATGATGGCGTTGCGTCCCGGCTCAAAAACCGCCGAAAGCGCGAATTGTATCACCGTCAGCAAGTAGATGAGCCACAATAAATCGGGTGAGTCAACCAATAGAAAGAGCGGCACGACAATCGCCCGGCTGATGTCGCTGGCGATAAGGACGTATTTTCGGTTGAAGCGGTCTACGATGACTCCGGCATACGGGCTGACGATGAGCGGTGGTAGAAAACGCGCCAACAGATAAATACTGATGGCCTCGCCAGAGTTATTGCTGAAACGCGAGACCATAGATGCCAGCACGACAAAATTGAACCAGTCACCCAACAAGCTGACAACTTGCGCCAACCACAATTTGCTGAAATCAGAATTATTACGTAGCAGCTCAAGATAACCGCGTGACATGTTGTGCCTCAATGTTTTTAGCTTGGTTCTAGTTTAATCGAAACCCATCAACATAACACTGGTCTTTCGTACATAACGAGAATTATGGCGACGCGGTTGACAGAGCCTGTCGCAGTGGTATGATTTTGCGGTGGCATTTTACCTCGCGACACATACGCCTCCACAGAGGAGTCCGCATTATTTTGGACAGAGTGATCTTTGTAGGTCTTGGTGGTTTTCTCGGTGCAAATGCTCGTTATTGGTTGTCCGTATTGCTGACACGCGCTCTAGGACAGGCCTTTCCATGGGGAACATGGTTTGTCAATGTGACTGGCTCGATGCTGCTGGCAATTTTTTTAACGTGGGCGGGTAAGCAAATTTCGCTGTCATTACAAGCACGCCTACTGATTGCCACCGGTTTCTTCGGCGCGTATACGACGTTTTCGACTTTTGCCAACGACACCGTTGCGTTGTGGCAGGCTGGGAATCAAAGCAGTGCGGTTTTGAATGCGCTGGCAAATAATCTGATCTCAGTAGTGGGGGTCTTGCTTGGTCTTGCGATTGCCAGCCGGTTATCATGATGACGCGACAACTGAAGGTGATGCGTGGTTGATTTATGGAAATCTATCGTTCTTGGCATTGTTGAAGGTCTCACAGAATTTTTGCCGATTTCATCAACGGGGCATCTGATTGTTTTCGGTGAATTGCTGACGTTCAATGGCGAGATTGCTGAGACATTTGAAATCTTCATTCAAATCGGTGCGGTAGCGGCGGTCATCTGGTATTACCGGCATGAATTTGCACATCATGCACGCGAGGCGCGGCGTGGTGGGCCGCAATGGTTGTTCGCGACCTATATCCTTGTTGCTTTTCTCCCGGCTGCGATGTTCGGTGTATTGGTTGAATTATTGCTCGGTGACAGTTTGTTTTCGCCGACCGTTGTCGCTATTTCGTTGATTGTCGGCGGCATCGTCTTTTTATTGGTTGAATGTTTGCGCGATGAATCGTTAGATGATGAAAGCCACAGTCTGTCGTCATTGACGATGCAGCAGGCTGTCATCATCGGCTTTGCACAAACCTTTGCGCTCATACCCGGTGTATCCCGTTCCGGCGCATCTATTCTGGGTGGGATGTTGGCTGGTCTCAATCGTCCGGCAGCGACCCGTTTTTCGTTTTATCTCGCACTGCCCACATTGAGTGGAGCGACGGCCTTCAAATTATTCACCAATCTCGACACTTTGAATGGGAATAATATCATCCTGTTGTTGGTTGGCGCGGTAGTTTCCGCAATTGTTTCGTGGATGGCGATAGGCTGGTTGCTGCGTTATATCAGCCGCAACAGCTTCGTACCATTCGGATATTATCGTATCATCGCCGGTATCGTGATTTTGTTATTTGTTGCCTAATAGCCGACATTCTCCAATCCTTTGAGATTGAGAAATTTGCGCACATCAGCCGGTGTTGCCAACTCGTGTTCAAATTCGTGGGCGAGCTTCGCCATGCGTTCGACGAGTTGGGCGTTTGTGCCCAGTGTTTTGCGCCGCACGAAGATATTGTCTTCAAGGCCGACACGCACATGCCCGCCGAGCATCATCGCAACGGTGTTGACCTCAAATTCGTGAGGATACCCGACTCCAATCACCGACCAGTTATAATTGTCGTGGCCTATCACTCGGTCGGCGGTATTGACCATGTGAATTAAGTCGTAGACGGTGGCGCGGATGCCGCCCATCACACCGAGTACGAATTGCATCCATACCGGTGTCTCGACGATCCCTTCGTCAATCAGATAGGCGAGATTATAAATATGCCCGACGTCATAGAGTTCAAATTCAGGACGTGTCTTGGCCTGCTTCATATAATCAAGAAAGACTTTGATACTTTTGAATGTGTTTGGGAAAATGAAGTCTTCTGTGTTCTTTAGATAAGCCTCTTCCCAATCATAACGATAATCGCTCGACTGGTAGCGCCGCGCGACGCGATGCACCGAAAAATTAATCGACCCCATATTGCACGTCGCGAGTTCGGGTTCCCATGAATGCACCACCTGTACCCGTTGTTCTGGCTTCATGTAGATGCCGCCACCGGTTGTTGTGCAAACGACGAGATCGGTGCGTTCTTTAATTTTCTGCAAAATTTCACCAAAAATTTCTTGATCGCTCGTCGGCAGACCGTTTTCGGGGTCACGCGCATGAACATGGACGACAGCAGCCCCGCCTTCGGCACACGCTTCGGCATCGGCGGCGATTTCGTCCGGCGTAATCGGTAGATACGGTGTTTGTGTTGGCACGGTCATCGCGCCAGTTAATGCTGCGGTGATGATGACTTTGTTCATGCTGTGCGCTCCTCAATTGTGGTTGCTTACGGTTACGTTTGTATGGATTTTACCGCACGTTCTCGGATTCTCACCAGAAAGGCGGAGGTATAGATTGCCTTGCCAATTTACTCAAGGCTTGAATATGCAATATTCCTGTAGAATGAAATTGGAGAGGCGCACAACGTGTTGTGTGTGCCCACAAAAAAACAGTCAGATGTTCTGAATAGGGATAAATCCTAAAGAGAACTGATAGACGGGAGTGTTCCATGACCAAGATTCTCGTTGTTGAAGATGAGGCCGAGTTGCGCCGGGATATTATTGATGTTTTAACGCTTGAGAATTATGAGGCGTTCGGCGCCGAGAATGGTGAGGCGGGTATCGAGGCGACGTTTGAGCACAAACCGGATTTAATTGTATGCGACATTATGATGCCTGTGATGGACGGCTATGAGATGCTTGCGCATTTGCGTAGCAACAATTCGACAGCAACTATCCCTTTCATCTTTCTGACTGCAAAATCTGGAGATAATGAAAGAATAGCCGGCATGAATTATGGTGCGGATGATTACCTGACGAAACCCTTCAAAATTGAACATTTGATGAAGACAATTGAGGCGCGTCTTGAGAAATATCGCATACAACAGAAGATTGAAGCTGAAAAGTTGGCGAAGCTCCGCAACAGTATTATGATGGCGTTGCCCCACGAATTGCGCACCCCCTTGACCAGCATTCTGGGATTTGCTGATATTCTGTCGACTGACGCGCGAGATATGGACATTAGCCAAATTGAAACGATGGCGGGCTTCATCACCAATGGGGCGTTACGTTTACACCATCTGATAGAAAATTATCTGGCCTACGCGCAACTTGAAATTTTTTCGACTGATCTGTCTCGTCAAGAAGCTATGCGACAACATCAAACCGATTTACCCGGTCAATGTGTTGAAATTAAGGCGCTTGAGGTGGCTCAGCAAAGTTGGAATACCAACAATTTGATCATGGATATTGAACCTGGCAAGGCAGTCCAAATACATGAGGAATACTTGATGAAAATTGTTGAGGAATTAGTGAGCAACGCTTTCAAATTCTCTGATGCAGGGAAGCCGGTCAAAGTTTGCACACGCCTCAGCGACAATGATTACGTCATTCAAGTCATCAATTATGGTCGTGGTATGAGTAGGGACGAGATCGAACGTATTGGCGCCTTCATGCAATTTGACCGCCGTATCTATGAACAACAAGGACTCGGTTTGGGATTGAGTATCGTGAGTCGATTGGTCGAAATACATCAAGGTAAATTCGTCATCGAGAGTGTGCCGGATGAAATGACGACCGCATCGGTTTATTTGCCGCTTGCAGAGTTTTAGGAGCGTATATTGAAATTGCTCGCATATACGTTCAATGAGTTACTTGCCGAGAGTCCAGCGTGATGGTAGACTGGCAGCATAACATTGTTGCATAGTTGCTAACGCCTCTCTATCAACGAGAGTGTATCGGGGGTATCGCTCATGGTGAAGATCAAAACACAATTAACACGAAATGCCACATTTCTCATTTTGATTGTGTTGACGACGGGGTGCTTTCAAGCGGCGGGGAATGGCTTACCCTCAGCCGCGATTGCTGAAGATATTGCAACCTTCACACCCCCACCGCCTCCGGCCACCGCAACGCCCAATATTCAACCGAGCAATACCCCCGTGTCGCAGCCGTCGGCTACGCCGCTCCCACCGACAGAAGATAAAGGGGCCGCACAAGTTGCGGTCATCAGTTCACCATCGCCTTTGCCGCAACCGTCGAGTACGCCCCAGCCCCCACCAACATTGTTGCCCTTTGTGACCAACACGCCGCAAGTTATTGCGCAAGCTGCCACCCCCGACCCGAACACACTCGGCACCGGCGGTAATGTCGTCGCTCAGGCGAACACGGGCGCACAGCAAGTGCCAACTGCTACGGCCACGCCTCTCGATGAATTGTCCCGCAACGCGACCCAACGTGTTGCCGATGCGACACAAACACGCGCTGCGGAATTTACACAAACTGCTGTTGGCGCGGGCTTTCAACCCAACATAACCCCCACGCTGAATCAATTTGTTGGGCCGACACTTGCGCCGACTTTTACACCTGTTCCCGTAGCGACAGGCGACTGCATTCATCAAGTGCGAGACACGGACCGCAACCTCTATCGTATTTCGTTGGCGTATGATGTGCGAGTCAACGATATTGCGCAGGCTAGTGGCATCGTCAATCCTGAGTTGATTACTGTGGGTCAACTGTTGACGATACCCGGTTGTGGCAATCAAGTGGCAAGTCTGTCACCCCCCGTCGCGACGCCTGCTGGCCAAACAACCGGAGCGACGAACAATGCTCAGCCAGCAGTAGGCGGCAGAACCTATATCGTGCAGCAGGGCGACTCGCTGTTCGAGATTTCGATGCGATTCGGCGTGCCCATCAGCAGCATTGCTGCGGCCAATGGCATCACCAACATCGACTTGATTTTCATCAATCAAGAGTTAATCATTCCGGCGTCGTAGGCGTCATTGGTAGATCGCATAAACAGGGCGGTGATGAGCCGTCCTGTTTTCTTTTTTCGAGGAATTGTTGATGCAAGAAGAAATTATACGCACAAAATCAATTTATTCCGGGCGCATTGTCAAGCTCTCTGTCCACGATGTGCGCCTGCCAGATAATCGGGAGACGACTCGTGAAATCATTGAGCATCCCGGTGCAGCGGCCATTGTTGCATTGGATGATGCGCAACAGGTGTTACTCGTCCGCCAATATCGGATAGCTGCCGACAAGATATTGCTTGAATTGCCTGCCGGAACGCTTGAGCCGGATGAAGACCCTGAGGCCTGTGCGGTGCGCGAATTGCAAGAGGAGACCGGTTACAAACCGGCGCAGATTGAGCGTCTCGGCGGGTTTTATGTCGCGCCGGGTTATACCACAGAATTTATTCATCTGTTCTTAGCGATGCAATTGCGTGTGTCTGCTTTGTCGGGCGACGACGATGAGTTCGTCGAAGTGGTGCGGCTGCCGTTTTCTCAAGCGTTGGCATTGGTTGAACGTGGCGAAATCGAAGATGCGAAGACCATCACCGGGCTTTTGTATGC
>RFIA01000014.1 GCA_003695675.1 Chloroflexota bacterium | reverse complement strand
TCACAACGCCGCGTCGATTTCGGGCGGGGGCGCAGGCATATCGAGTTCAAAGTCCATCACCCGATGAAAACGCGACAACGAATTCCACAACGCGACTGTGGTTGACAGCTCAGAAATTTCTGCGTCGTTGAAATGTTTTTTGAGGGCGCTCAACGTCGCCTCGCTGACGGCTTGCTTGTTCTCGCGATAACTGATGTCGTCTGTATTGAGAGTCAACTCCTCGGCGAAATGCAGCGCGGCCACCTCAGACGACGAAAAATTGTGCCCCTCAATATTCAAGAGACCGATCATATCCGCTTCCGGGATGTTGTTTCTTCGACATGACGCGACACGATGCGCGGTCGTGTAGCGGCAGTGATTGAGAATGGCGACATATAACGCGCATAATTCTTTCGTGCGTTGGTCGAGCGCCGCCGGTTTGAAGATCGCGAGAATATACGGCAAATAGGCTTTGAAAATCTCAGGATTGTGGGCAATTGCCCGCCACGTATTCAACACCTGCCCGTATTTCTCTTCACCCGACCGGAAGACTTCTTGCACATCCGGCGGTACTTCATCGGTTTCTACAAGACGGATTAATGTCATGAACACTTCCTCTTCTGTTAAGTCCGGCATACCCTCCGGCACAATATCCGTCACATCGCTGTAGATGCGCACGGACGAGTCGACATCGTCGTCAAAGCCCGACAGGCCGAGATAGGCCTGCTTGATGCGCTTGTCGCCGAGCAATTCTCGCGCATCGCCGGTTTGCACGATGCGCCCCTCTTCGAGAACATAACCGCGATTTGCTGCTTCGAGCGCTTTGACGACATTTTGCTCGACCATCAGCACGGCCATGCCATCCTTGTTAATCTCGTGGATGACATCGAAAATCGTATCGACAATCACCGGCGCGAGACCGAGTGACGGCTCGTCCAACAACAACAATTTAGGACGCGCCATCAATGCGCGGCCAATCGCGAGCATCTGTTGTTGACCACCGCTCAACGTCCCGGCGAGTTGTGTCTCGCGTTCTTGCAAAATCGGGAACAGCGAGTACACATACTCAAGCATGTCGTTATGATGGGCACGCGCCTCCGGTGTAAAGGCGCCGAGATCGAGATTGTGGCGCACACTCATCTTCGGGAAGATGCGGCGGCCTTCGGGCACGATGACGACACCATGCCCACATACACGATGCGACGGCGTGTCGCACAAGTTGTGCCCATCAAACATAATGGCGCCACTTTTTGCGGCGATAATGCCGGACAGACAATTGACGAGCGTCGTCTTGCCGGCGCCATTCGGCCCGACAATCGTGACAATCTCGCCATCATCGACGTGCAGCGACACATCCCACAACGCTTGTGCATCGCCATAGGCGACATTTAACTCGTGTACCTCAAGCATAATCCCGTCCTAAATACGCGCTGATGACGTGCGCATCTTGCATGACATCTTGTGGGTCGCCATCTGCGATGACCACGCCTTGGTCGAGCACCACAATCCGCGTCGAAAGACTCGTGACGACGCGCATCAAATGCTCGACAATCACAATCGTCACGCCACTCTCGTGAATGCGCCGAATCATCTTGACCGACTCGTCAATCTCCGCCGGATTCAACCCGGCCATAACTTCGTCGAGCATCAACAGACGCGGTTCGGTCGCGAGTGCCCGCGCCAATTCGAGAAACTTGCGTTGGTGTAGGTTGAGCTTCGTCACCGGCGCGTAGGCATACTCGCTCAGCCCGGCGAATTCAATCCATTTGAGCGCTTCATCGATAGCTTCCGTCGGGCTGCGGTCGACTCGTCCGAAAACCGAACTGATCTCGACATTCTCTAGCACGGTCATCGTCGCGAACGGACGCGGAATCTGATACGTCCGCGCCAACCCAAGATGCGAAATCGTATGGGGTTCTTTGCCATCGATGCGCTGGCCGAGAAAGGTGATCCGCCCCGATGTGGGGACATATTGCCCGGTGACGTTGTTGATGAGCGTCGATTTGCCAGAGCCATTCGGCCCGACAAGCCCGACAATCTCCCCTTCATGCACCTGCATATTGACTCCGGCCAGCGCCTGCACACCGCCGAATTCTTTGACGACATTTTCACAAATCAGCATTGCCATAATGATTTCTTTTATTTGGCCTCACAGAAACTCTCTCAGTCTACATGTGTAGAGTCCGCAAATGAATTTAAAAACCGCAAAGGCACAAGGGATGCAAAGCAGTCACCAAAGATAAGACTATGATGAACAGGTTGCGTGTTTTCTGTAGGGGCGCAGCACGCTGCGCCCCTACTCACGTCGATTTTGCCCATGAGTCAAGAGGCAACATGGCGATACGCAACGAATGAATTGCTTTTCTTTGCGCTCTTTGCGTCTTTGCGGTTCAATATCTTTTTATCCTGCTCGATTCATGCCTACGTGCTGAGTAGTTACCAATTTTTAAGTATTTAAGCTCTACGGCCTCTGCGTCTCTGTGGTTCAATATTATGTCGTCTCGACCGGGATGTTTCGTGTGTGCTTCTCGCCGAGATGCAATTCAAAACGGCCACCGATGGGCGCGTAATATTTCTCCGGGATGAGGAGCAGGGCGATGACGAACAATTCGATGACCATGAATTGCTGCGTGATGCGCCCGCCGACGAAGATGCCTTGTAGCGCCGCGACAAGCGCACCGACGACAAACGCAGGGATGATACGGCGTTCCAAGCGTTCATACAAACCACCCGGCACAAACAGAATCATCACGATGAGCAGCAAACCAATGACCAACTCGTTGATGAACGTCCCACTCAGCGCGAGACCAAACGCATCGAGTCCGCCTGAGCGTTGTAAAGCGGTGTCCAACGTATTGATGACAAATGCCCCGATAACCGGCCCCATCCAATGCCGTCGCCCGCCGAGCAAACTCATCAAGATGACCAACAAAGGCACATTCAAGCCGAAGACACTCTCGACAGTGACAAAGCCGATTTGCGGGACGTGCATCCCACCGACGACTCCGGCGAAGAATGTACTCAAGCCGAATGCCATCATTTTGTAGCGAAAAGTCGGCACGCCGAGACCTTCGGCGACCATTTCGTCATCTTGGATGGCGAACAAGCCGCGCCCAAGACGTGAGCGATAAATCAAATAAGAGGCAAAGATCGTCGCCAAAGCGACAACGACCCCAACGCGGAACATCATTTCGGAAAAAGAGCCGAGAAATTCCGGCGTTGCCAATTGTGATGGGCGGACATTCTGCCCCTGACCGCCATCGATGGCGTCGGAATTGGCGGCGATTGATGCCACGACAAATGAAACGGCCAAAGTGAGCAAGCCGAACAATTCGCCGCGCAATTGCCGCATCCGAAAGACGACAAACCCGACAAATAAACCGAACAACGACGCCGCGAGACCGGCGATGGGTAAGGTCAACAGATACGGCCAACCCGACCGCGTGATCAGAATAGCGGCGGTAAAGGCGCCAATACCATAAAACGCGCCATGCCCAAAACTGAAATACCCGGCATAACCGGTCAACATATTCCAGCTGCTCGCCAACGCAATCCAATAAAAACTGAAATACAAGAATGACAACAAAAAGCCGCGATACCCAAGCGCATCTTTTACCGTATCATTCGGGAAGAAATACAGCAGCACACCCAAAACGACAAACGCAACCGGCACATACCATCGGATGCTGACATTTCGCGTGATGAACGCCGCAAGTGTTCCGTTTCTCATGTCTGTCTCCCCGACAGCATTTTCGCCAACCACGTATCAATACCCGTGAATAAGCCTTCTGGCCGCAATAACAGGCCGAAGATCAATACAAGGAAAGTAATCAACGGGGCGAAACCCGGCCCCAAACTGGTGAAACCGGTCACATTCTGCACGACGCCGATGAATATCCCCGCCATAAATGCCCCGGCGGTGTTCCCCAACCCGCCCAGAATGACGACGGCGAAGATGAAACCGATCAAATCTGTCGCACCGTCGGGGCGCAAGACGAAGATGACGGCGATGAAGGCGCCGGCTATCGCCGCGCTGGCCCCGGCGATACCGCCGAGTAATAACGCCATCTGCCGGTGATTGACGCCATACGCGCTGGCAATCGCCCGGTCTTGCGAGATCGCCCGCAATGCTTTACCGGCATACGTGCGGTTGAGAAAAATCCAAATACCCAACGAAATCGCAATCGCGACCAGAAACACCGCCAATCGTGTGACGGTCAACGACAGGCCGAGCACACGTAGCGCTTCTGTTTTATAGGCCACTTCGGTCGAAGACAGTGTGCGAAAATCCGCCGTCCAACGTTCGCGCATGATGCTCTCGAAAATCAAAAACATGCCGAATGTCACCAACAATGACATGAAGTCTTCGATTTCAAATGTCTCGAAGAACCATTGCAGGGCGACACCGAAAATGAAAAATAACGGAATCGTCACAAATAAGGTCAAAAAAGGGTCGATACCCGTATCAACGGTGATTTGATATGTGAAGTAGGCGGCAAGAAATGAAAACGAAAAATGAGCCAGATTGATGACGCGCATCATGCCCCAATTGAGCGTGATGCCAATCGCGATAATGCCGTATAAACCGCCTGTTAAAATGCCTGATGCAATGGCTTGAGCCATAAAACTTCTCCGGACATGAAAATTGTTGATGGGGCATAGTCGGGGCGGTTCGCGAACCGCCCCTAGCGTTATTGATGATATGAACTAACGTACTGGGTACACAACTTCAAAGCCTTCGGTCGCATATTCCGGCGGCCAAACGACAACCCATTGCCCGTCTTGAATTTGCTTGATCTTGGTTAGGTCTTCGCCATAATTATTTTCGTCTGGGTTGAATTCCAGCGTACCCGTGACAGTTTCGACCGGGTGCGTCAGTAGCCAGTTGGCAATCGCTTCTTGGTCAAGCGAACCGGCACCTTCGACACCGGCGGTCAACACCTGCCATGCCGACCACGATGCAGCCGCTTGTGTTTCGGCAACAGTGAACGGAATGCCGGCTTCTTCGGCGGCAGCGGTGAAGCGTTCGACCATGATGTCGGCTTGGTGATTGCTCAAGAATGGCTCAAATGGCTCGAACAGCGTCACGGACATCGCGCCGTCCGACAAGTCGCCGAGTGCGAGAAGCGGCCCAGGTGCTGGCCACAGATAAAAGTGCCCACGCGGTCTGTAATCGAGGGCGTCCAACGCTTCGAGCAGATTGTTAGCATCGACACCAATCGCGCCCACCCACAAGAAGTCGGGGTCGGCGTCGGCAATTTGCTGCGCAATCGGGCCAAAATCCGTTGTGCCGGTTGGGAATTCGACATTGACGACCACTTCCATACCGTACTCCTCTTCGGCAATGAGCACCGCACCACCTGGTTCAAGCACATCGTTGCCAAAAGCAAGATTTTGTGTGCCGGGGAATTGGTTGACAACAAACGCGATGGTTTCCGGCGGATCCTCAACTGAAGTTACGGCATCGAAGATGATGCGCGGTGTCGTGATGTGGGTGTTCAAACCAATGAACCACGACGGGAATTGCCATTCATAATCATAGACATACGTCAGGCTTGCGGTGTGTTGTGGGAAGACCATCTGATGACGGGCAGCGACATTCATCGCGGCGGTGATGTTGCCCGTGCCATACGGCCCCATCAGCAGGTCAACTTCATCTTCGGTGATGAGTTGTTCGTAAAGCGACGCCGACAGGTCGGGCGACGATTCATCATCGAGAACAATCCATTCAACCGGACAACCGAGTAAGCCGCCGTTCTCATTCAAGAAATCGACATAGGCACGCCCCGTAATCTCATGAATGATGGCCGTCGGCGCGAGGAAGCCCGTCAGCGATAACGACCCGCCAACGGTAATCGGTTCGTCGCATTCACCATCTTGCGCACTCACCGGGACGATGCCCAACACAGCAATGCTGACGATGAGCACAAAGAACAATACTCGTCTTGAAAACTTCATGGGGTTCATACTCCTCAAAAAAACTAATACGATCTTCTTTAAGCATATAGCAAAATCATCGTGAACGATGATTAGGAAACCCAATTCTTAAGCCGACACACGCGGATTGACGCCGAAGCCGCCGTCAACCGCAATGCGTGTACCATTGATATAACTTGCACGGTCTGAAGCGAGAAATACTATCGTATCGGCAACCTCCTTCATCTGCCCCCAACGCCCGGCAATGATGCCTTGTTGGGCGCAATATTGCGCTAGAAATTCATCACGGCTGACATTCAACTTTTCGGCCATCATATCCGCCCAATCTTGCCGCCACTCAGTCGCAATCAGACCGGGAATGACGGCATTGACGCGGATATTTTCGGCGGCGAAATCATACGCCATGTAACCCGTGATGTGGTGCATGGCAGAATTGTTCAGGCCATGGGTCAACGCATTTTCGTAAATCGATGTGCCAGCGATACCGCCGACATTGATGATACTGCCCGTGCCATCGGTGACCATCTGCGGTAAAAATGCACGCAGCACACGCAGCATCCCGACAGTCTTGCCGTTGATGTCCGCCAGCCAATCGTCATCGTCCCAAAAGATTTGACGATCTAAACGCCGCATCCGATGCCCGGCATTATTAACGAGGATATGCACGGCGCCGAAACGTTCAGCCGTCATCGCCGCCGCCTTGTTGACGGCTTCGCTGTCGGTGATGTCGGTCGGGATAGCGAAGACTTCGACATTGTGCGCGGCGCGAATCTCGTCCGCCGCCGCTTCAAGCGTTTCTTTGGTGCGCGAAAGCAGCACGAGGTTGACCCCTTCTGCGGCGAAGCCAAGCGCCGCTGCCTTGCCGATACCCGTGCTGCCGCCGGTGATGACGGCCGTGCGCCCTCGCAAGCCGAGATCCATATTTTATTCACCTTCAATCTTTTTCGCCAATGGCTCCCACTCACGGCGGAAGCGAAACGCCTGCGTTTGAGTCGGCAGCGGCGCTTGTGTCTCAATCCAGCGCACCGGCACATCGCCGATATTCTCGAAGCTGTGCATACAACCGACACCCGTCCACACATAATCCCCGGCTTTGACATGATACGTATTGCCATCGAGAATCGTCTCGGCCTCGCCGGAGAGGATGAAGTACGATTCTTCGAGCGCGTGGTCGTGTTGTGTACCCATGCCGCCGGGGCGAAATTGCACCATGAACATCGCCAAATGTTCTGCACCCAACATGCGGTCGATGAATTCTTTGAGCGAGATGCCGTAAATCGACCCGCCACGCGCCCCGACCGCCGAAATCTCGCCGGGTGCGCCGAGTTGCGATTCTTCAAAGCGCCCCAGATGTTTGGCAACGCGCGGGTCATTGAGGTCGGGCAGATCGCCATCTTTGACGACTTGCCCCGCGCCATCTTTATGGAAAAATGTATCTTTGAAGTTGCCGTCTTCGGGTTTCGGCTGCGGCGCCATCATTTCGAGCAAACGCGCCGGTTCACTACCTGCGTTATACATCGAATACGTCACGCCCATCGGAATCACGCCATAATAATCTTGCGGCAATTTGTAAGTGCGCCCGTCAATCGTGGCGATGATTGCGCCGCGCAGCACATAAAAGCCTTTCTCGAAGGCATGAACGACGGGATTGAGATAACCGCCCGGTTCAAATTGCGCGAGGCTGAGGCCGGTATGCACTGTCGCCGGGGTCGTGGTGTGGTCTAACAACGACAAGCGCGTGTATTTTGCGCTGTGCGGTTGATACATCTTCGGTGTGGCGAATTTGCTGTCGTCTACGGTGCCAACGTAATGTCGTTTCATGATGCTAGTCCTCAATCACCGCCGTGACTTGAATCTCGACGATAAAGCGCGGGTCGGCCAATTCTTTGCATCCGACGAGGGTCGAAACCGGCAGGTTGTCGCCAAAGAACGCCTTGACATGCGGATGCCCTTCGGCGAGATAACGGCGCGTGTCCGTCGTGTGAATCATCATGCGCGTGCAGTCGTTGCGGGTGGCGCCGGCGGCGTTCAACATGCGTTCGATATTGACGAGAATTTGTTTCGTCTGCGCCCCCATATCGTCGTCGCCATCGCCGACAATTTGACTGTTCTCATCGAAGCCAATCGTCCCCGCGACTTCAACAATTGTGCCGCGTGCTTTTGTTACCTGCGAGTAATTATTATCATACGGTGGATAGACATTGCTCGGATTAATGCGTTCGACTGCCATGTTAAGCTCCTTTAATTGAGTGCGCGTAACGGGTCTTCGATGGTTTCCGCCAAATCTTGTAAGAATTCTGCGCCGCGTGCGCCGTCAACCACGCGATGGTCAAACGACGCGCTGAGCACGAGCATCGGTTGCACCGCCGGTTGGCCGTTCACCGGGACGACGCGCTCGACGATGCGCCCGACAGCGAGTATCGCCGCTTGTGGCGGATTGACGATGGCGTTGAAGGCATCGATGCCATACATGCCAAGATTGCTAATCGTGAAGGTGCCGCCCTGCACATCTGTGATGCTGACTTTGCCGGACTGCGCCCGTTCGACAATAGCCTTGCGCCGCGCCGCGATTGCGTGCAGGCCGTTGGTGTCGGCGTCATGAATTACCGGGACGAGCAACCCGTCTTCAGAAGCGACGGCGATTCCGATATTGATTGACGGATTGAAGCGGATGTTGCCGTCCACCCACGACGCATTGACGCGCGGGTGATTGCGCAACGTGAGCGCGACGAGTTTGACGAGCATGTCGGTATACGTAATTTTGACCTCGCCGCTATCTTTGACGCGCTCGCGCCATTCGATGAGACGCGAGGCATTGACTTCGCGCAGCAAATAAAAATGCGGCACACTCGTCCAACTCGCGGTTGTGCGCTCCGCCATCACACGCCATACGTTGCTGATGGTTAATACTTCGCCCTGTGGTGGTAAAGGCGTTTGTATCGTGCGCCGCATGTCCGGCACGTCTGTAGTTGGGAGGATGAGCGTAGCATGTTCGGCATAATGCAACACATCCGCCGCCAAAACCGCGCCATCGGGGCCGCTGCCGGGCACTTGCGCAAGATTAATACCCTCTTCCCGTGCGATGCGACGTGCTTTCGGCGAAGCGAGCACGCGGCTGCCATTCGAGCCATTCGTCGTTGGAATGCGAACGGCGACCGTTTCCCGCGTTTCGAGAAAGGCGAGTACGTCATTCTTGTTGATGTGCCCACCACGCGGCTTGATCTTCGCGAGGTCGATGCCATGTTCGGCAGCGATGCGTCGCGCGAGAGGACTCGCCGTGATGACGACCTCAGACGATTGTGTCTCGTCCGGGTCTTGAACAGATTGTGCTTGCGATGCCGTCACTGTCACTGCTGGGATCGTCTGCGAATCAACATGCGTGTCGGTATGCGAACTCGGCAGCGGCGGCGGTGTCTCGCCCGGTGCGACAACGACGGCAATCGTCTCGCCGACGGGTACATCTTGCCCGGCTTCGGCGACGATGTGCATCAACACGCCATCTGCTGGTGACTCGATCTCGACTGTGGCCTTATCCGTCTCGATTTCGAGAATCGGCTCATCTTTTTTGACGGTGTCGCCTTCTTGCTTGAGCCATTGGATCACACGTCCGGTTTCTTGCGCCATGCCCAAGGCGGGCATGATGACATTTTTCGCCAAAATGTTTCTCCTACGTTATTTGTTCGTGTGTTGTTTGTAGGGGCACAGCACACCGTGCCCCTACGTCGCATTTGTGGTCAATCAATCGCCCGGCACAGCTTCGACCCGTGCGCTTTCGATCACACCCGACAGACCATTCTGGCGATTCTTGTGCGATTCGGTATCGCGGGTGGCCGGTAATGGCCCCGTCGCTGTGTAATAACGCACGCCGCACACCATCGGCGCCTCGGCCGGGAAGCGCGTGATGACTTCGCAGCCGTCTGCCGTGACGACGAGTTGTTCTTCAATCCGCGCTGCCGACCAACCGTCGCTAGCCGGCCAGAAGGTTTCGAGCGCGAAGACCATGCCTTCTTGAATCACCTCCGGTTTGTCGAACGACACCAAGCGGCTGAAGACGGGCTTCTCCCAAATCGACAAGCCGACGCCGTGTCCGTATTGTAACGCAAAAGCCGCCTCTTCATTGGGGAAACCGAATTCTTGGGCCTTCGGCCACAACTCGACGACATCCGCCGTCGTCACACCGGGCTTGATGGCCTCAATCGCCACATCGAGAATATCGCGGCATTTCTTGTACGCATCGACCTGCGCTTGCGACGCGCTGCCGACGAAAAACGTCCGGTAATAACATGTGCGATAGCCCATGTAACTGTGCAGAATATCGAAGTAGGCCGGGTCGCCCGGTCGCAGATAACGGTCGCTAAACACATGCGGATGTGGCGAGCAACGTTCGCCGGAAATCGCGTTGATGCCCTCGACATGCTCCGACCCCATATCGTACAAGACTTTGCTGGCAAGGCCGACAGCTTCATTTTCGCGCACGCCCGGTCGCAAGAAGCGATACAATTCTTCATAGGCCGCATCAACCATCATGCAAGCCGTGTTCAGCAAAGTGATTTCGTCTTGTGTTTTAATCATGCGAGCTTGCTGCATCAACTGCTGCCCGTCAACGACATTGATGCCCTCTTTTTGTAAGGCGAACAACACCGGCGGCTCCACAATATCGATGCCAAGCGGTTCGTTCATCAAACCGCGTTCTTCGAGTTCGACGCGAATCTTGCGGGCGACTTCTTCGGGCCGGCCAACCGCCGGGTCAATCGCGCCGCGCAGCGTCGAGATACCGGCGCGGGAGCGTTTCTCACCGTCGAGCCACGGCGCGTACAATTGATGATGCTTCGCTGCCGAACCGAAATCCCAATTGATCGGTTCGTCGCCTTGTGGCAGCAAACAAAAACGCGATACCTTATCCATCGCCCATGTACCGATGTGCGTCGCCGTGATGTAACGGATATTGACCATATCAAAGCACAACAACGCACCCATTTCTGATTCGGCCAACAATTTCTTGATGCGAGCGAGCCGTTCATTCCGAAGGCGCTCAAAATTGACGCGCTCTTCCCAATCGACTCCCATCAGTCCAGATGTTCGTAATGACATAATCGTTCTCCCAAAAACTTTGTTTTTATTGTTCTCGCATTGTCGTAGGGCGGTTCGCGAACCTTGCGCATCAAGTTAAGCCTCAATGGTTACGCTCGTTTTTCGCACCTACCCGACTCCTACCGCGCGTAGACACAGCGGTCACCGCGCGTAGACACAACCCTACAGAGGGGACTTGCATGGCGACCGTGCGCCTTTTTCTCCCCCTCTCCGCCTGAGGAGAGGGGGCCGGGGGGTGAGGTTTGCAAGCATTGATCTTCAACTTGATGCCAAAGAGGCAAGCCTTATCCCTACACGATGCGAGGCGCGTTACACCACCCCCGTCAACATCTTCGCCATATCCGTCACCGACTGTGGCGTCGGCACGGTCAAATCTTCGAGCACCGGCGAGAACGGAATCGGCACATCCATCGCCCCCATGCGTTTGACGGGCGCGTCGAGATAATAAAAGGCACCGTCGGCGATGACCGACGCGATCTCCGCCGTCACGCCATAACGTTCGTACCCTTCGTCAATCACAATCGCGCGGCTTGTCTTCTTCGCCGACTCGATGATCGTTTGTTTGTCGAGCGGGAATGTCGTGCGCGGGTCAACGACTTCGGCGCTGATGCCAATCTCGTCTAACATCTCCGCCGCGTCGAGCGCGACATAGACCATGCTGCTTGTCGCCACAAGCGTGATGTCCGTCCCTTCGCGTTTGATGTCCGCCACGCCAAGTGGGATGACGTATTCCTCTTCCGGGACGTGGCCTTTGGTTTGATACATCATCTTGTCTTCAAAAAAGGCGACCGGATTGTCGTCGCGGATGGCGGCTTTCATCAAACCCTTGGCGTCATACGGCGTCGAGGGCACGACGACTTTGAGTCCCGGCACATGACTGAACCATGCGTGTAATGACTGCGAATGTTGCGCCGCCGAGCGTCGCGTCGCGCCGAGCGTCGTCCGCAAGACCATCGGCACTTTGAATTTGCCACCGGACATATAATGAATCTTGGCGGCTTGGTTGACCATTTGATCCATCGTCAGCGTGATGAAATCGCCGAACATAATATCGACCACCGGGCGCATCCCCGTCATCGCCGCGCCGACACCAATCCCGGTGATACCCGCTTCGCTGATGGGCGAGTCCATGATGCGTTCGGGGCCGAATTCATCGACGAGGCCGGTCAACACCTTGAAGGCCGTCCCCGCTTCGGCGATATCCTCGCCAATCATGAAGACCGTTTCGTCGCGGCGCAATTCTTCGGCGAGCGCTTCGCGCACCGCTTCGCCGAATGTGATGATGCGTTCGCCACTGCTATTCGACGTAGACATGTTTTTCCACCTCGCTGACATCCGGGTAGGGCGCGTTGAGCGCATATTCGACCGCCTTCTCAATCTCGCTGCGGGCGTCGGCTTCAATCGTGTCGAACAGTTGCCGTTCGGCCATCTTCTGTCCGATGAGCCATTCCGAGAGTGTTTTCAACGGGTCGCGGTTCGTCTTCCAATCGTCTTCTTCTTCTTTCGAGCGATAATACGACCGGTTGACATCGCCGACATGATGCCCATGAAAACGGTATGTGTGGCACAGCATGAACGTCGGGCCATCGCCGCGCCGTGCCCGTTCGATGACTTGCTGCGCGACCGAATACACTTCCCGAATATCTTGCCCGTCCACTTCAACGCAGTTGATGCCGAAGGCTTGCGCCCGCGCCATGAAGTCCCCGGCGGTCGACTCGCTGTAATGCGTGTACTCGTTATACAAATTGTTCTCGCACACATAGATGACCGGCAGCTTCCACAATTCGGCCATGTTCATCACTTCGTACAACAGGCCTTGACCGAGGGCGCCTTCGCCGAAAAAGCACACTGCCACTTGCCCGGTGTTGCGCTTCTTGATGGACATCGCCGCGCCGGTGGCGATGCCCGCGCTGCCGCCGACAATCGCGTTCGCGCCGAGATTGCCGCTGTCCGGGTCGGCGATGTGCATCGAGCCGCCTTTGCCACGACAGTAACCGTCGGCTTTGCCGAGCAGTTCCGCAAACATGCGGTCAACTTCAGCGCCTTTCGCGAGGCAATGCCCGTGCCCGCGATGCGTACTCGTGATGTAATCATCGCGGTTGAGCGCTTCGCACACACCGACGGCAATCGCTTCCTCGCCGATGTAGAGATGCGCCAAGCCGGGCATCTTCGCGCTGCGATACAAGTCGTTGACGTGTTCTTCAAACACGCGGATTTTCACCATTTGTTCGTACATGTGCAGCCATTGCTCGACATCAACCGATGAAATATCCGGTGCAGGGGGTTGTTTCTTTTTTGCCATCAAATTGCCTCAAAACAATGATTTTGTATAAATATTTTGAACCGCATCGTCATTTGTTTGTAGGGGTGGTTCGCGAATCGCCCCTACAATTGTTATTCGTCCGACGAAGACATGTGCTCCAAGACTTTGTGTAAAATCGCGAAATCTTTGTCCGCGAGACCTAAACCCCGCGCTGCCGTCAACAATTCACTCGTGATGCTCGTCGTTGGGAGCGGCATCCCCAATTCGCGCCCCATCTCCAACGCCAGCAGCAAATCTTTCTGCATCATATCGACATCGAACCACGTCGGATTATCCGGGTCGTAGTCCGGCATCTCGACGATGAACGGGCCGCGATATTTCATCGCTGGGGACGCAATCGCGCCGCTGAGCATAATCTCGACGGCTTTCTCTCGCGGGACGCCGTAACGCTCCGCCAACAACGCACCTTCTGCTAATGCCAATATCTGCACGGGTACGCTGATGTTCGTCGCAATCTTGACGGCCATCGCTTGACCACTCGCGCCGACATACGACACGGTGGGGCCGATGTCGAGCAAAATTGGGCGTACTTGTTCGTAGGTGGCTTCGTCGCCGCTGACCATGACGGACATTTTATTCTGCTTGAGCGTAATCACGCTGCCGGAGACCGGCGCGTCGAGCATTTGCCCGCCCGTCGCCGCGATTTTTGCCGCCAAGTGTTGAATCACATCGGGGCTGCCGGTCGTCATGTCGATGTGGATTTTGCCCGCCGTCATCGCGCCGAGTGTGCCCTCTTCGCCGGTGACAATTTCGGTCAACACCGCCGAGTCGCGCACCATTGTGAAGGTGATGTCGGCAGCTTCGGCGACAGCACGCGGCGTCGCCGCCAATGTCGCGCCTTTGGCAACATGCGCGTTCGCTTTCGATGTTGTGCGATTCCAAACGGTGAGGGTGTGCCCGGCGTCGATGAGGCGTAACGCAATCTGCCCACCTAGATTGCCCAGTCCGATAAAACCCAGATTCGCCATGCACACTACTCCTTAAAAGGTGAAAGCGATTAAACCGCCAAGTCGCTTGCTTCGATACTCAACCCCTCCGCGTAACCGGAGGCGCATTGACAAAGTCCCCCAGAGGGAACTTGCACGGCGACCATCTCGCCTTATTCTCCCCCTCTCCGCATGCGGAGAGGGGGCCGGGGGGTGAGGTCAAGCCGCATGTTAAGTCATATTGAACAGAATATAACAAATCGTGCCGATTGTGTCAATGAATCTGAATATTTTGCCCAATATGTGTTATATTTCACAAACATTAGGGCATTTTTGCAAAACAGCGTGATCTACTGTACAATGTTATTGAACATGAATAATCGCCTGAGTAATGGCTGTCACTTACTCTGCACACATATCGGCGGGTGGGGATGAATTTGATGCTAAACATTGGCAAAAAAGTTCGTGAAGCACGCAATAAAAATGGAATGAGCCTACGCGAACTCGCGACACATGTTGAAGTGAGTCCTAGTCTGCTGAGTCAAATTGAAAATGGCAAAGCCAATCCATCGGTGGACACGCTCTACAAAATTGCTAGAGAACTCGGCGTGCCGGTGGATCATTTCTTCCCCACTCAATCGACCGAAGCGCCGCCGAAGCGGGACGATGCGACGCCGGTTGAGATGTCGCCCGGCGAATTTCAAGCCTCGCGAGACAACGACATCGCACAGGGGACAGATGCGACATTCGACGATGGCGACAACGCGCCGATTGTCCGCGCAAACGACCGCCCGATGATCGAATTGCGCGGCGGGGTAACGTGGGCACGCTTGACCGCCGAAGCCGAAGCCAATATCGAATTTCTCGAAATTGAATATCCATCCGGTTCGAGTTCTGGCGAAGTCATGTCACATCATGGCGGGCGCGAATTCGGCCTCGTGCTAGAGGGGACGCTGACGCTGCATCTTGGCTTCGAGTGCCACGAACTGCATCCCGGCGACAGCATCATCTTCGACTCGCGCACACCGCACCGCCTCGTCAACAACGGCGAGGTCGCCATGCGTGCGGTGTGGGTCGTCTTCAATCGCTAGCTTTGCCGCCCCATCCCTCTTCATCTGGATTTTTCGACCATGAAGATGTAGCGATTGTTGCTGAAGAAATAGGCGTCATCGTCGGCGAGTTGTTGCAATTCATTCAGCCACGCATCGATTGTCTCTTGTGTGATTCCGTCGCGATTGGCGACATATTGGCTGATGATCTTGACGGCTGTATAACTGTAAGTGTCGGCATTGTATTCGGTATTCAGCAGCACATAAACATCGTGCGTCGTGACGCTCAAGCCCGCGTCGCGCAAGATGGGCGTCAGATAACGCGGCAAGCGGGCGTGAGCACAGTGTGATTCCCACACCTGCATAATATGCCTCATGCGGTCAGCATCGGCTGTCGGCCATATCGCCGTGTCCCAATCGGTGTCGAGAATCAAAGCGCGGCCCCCCGGGCGCAGCACACGTTGCAACTCGGCAGCGGCGGCGGCCACATCGTTGACATATTCCCACACCTGCGTTGTGATAGCGGCGTCGAACGTGTTGTCGTCGAAGGGCAAATCGGTCGCGTCGGCATCGTGAAATGTCACCCATGATTGGTCGGCACATTGTTGTTCGGCGACAGACAACATACTCGCGCTGACGTCAACGCCGTGTACCGCGCCGCCCTCGCCGACAATGTCGGCCATGCTGTGCGCCAAGAAACCCGGCCCCGAACCAATGTCGAGCACTTTTTCGCCCGCCTGCAAATTTAACAGGCGCAAGGTGTAATCGCGCTGCGCAGCGACATCCGGCGTGGTATACAAAGCGACAATTTGGCGGGTTTGCTCATCATCAAATGTGAGGGCATCGCTCATGATGTGTCTCCTAGAAAGATCAATATGAATCGCCAAGACGCAGAGGATGCTAAGACTGTATCTATTCACCTATCCGTGAACTTCGCAGTGGTCAGTTGGGGCGACGCATGCGTCGCCCCAACGACTATGCCCCAACGGAGTCGCCTTTCGTTGGGGTTTAGCTTGCTAAACCCGCTCATGGATAGGTGAGTAATTACCCAAGATTTTCGCAAAGAAATCTTTTCTTGGCGCTCTTGGCGACTTGGCGGCTCAAAATATTTCATACATTATACACGCGCTGGCAATAACTGCCCACTCGACGACGTGCTATAATCAGGCCACATTGATTCATGATAAAAAAGGATGAGCGTCGATGGCAACGCAGATTACGATCAATCAAATTGCAGACTATGATGGGCAAGAGGTCGAGTTGCGCGGTTGGGTTTATCACCGGACGGGCAAGGGGCGTCTGCAATTCGTGCAAATGCGCGACGGCACGGGCATCGTGCAATGTGTCGCCTTCAAAAAAGAAATGACCGAAGACGACTTTGCACTCGTCAAAAGCCTGACACAAGAATCGTCGGTCATCATCACCGGCAGCGTTCGCGCCGACGAACGCGCACCGGGCATCCCCGGCGGCTACGAAGTCGGCATTCAAAACATCGAACTTGTGCAAATGGCGGAAGAATATCCGATTACACCGAAGGAACACGGCACAGAATTTTTGATGGACAATCGTCATCTGTGGGTACGCTCACGACGGCAGTGGGCGATACTGCGCATCCGGGCGACGATTATCAGCGCATTGCGCAATTGGCTCGACGACAACGGTTATCTGTTGGTCGATACGCCGATCATCACCCCGGCAGCCGGTGAAGAAACCACGACTCTGTTCGAGATTGATTATTTTGGTCAACCGGCTTTCTTGGCACAGACCGGTCAGCTTTATAATGAAGCCAACATCGGCTCATTCGGCAAGGTGTATTGCTTCGGCCCGACCTTCCGCGCCGAGAAGTCGAAGACCCGACGCCACTTGATGGAATTTTGGATGCTCGAACCGGAGATGGCGTTCTTCTCGCTCGAAGATTTGATGGATATGGAAGAGCAACTCATCTCGGCGGTCGTCGCCCGCGTGTTGGAAAAACGCAAGCCCGAACTCGACATTCTTGAGCGCGACCTGTCGCAGCTTGAAAGCATCACCGCGCCCTTTTATCGCATCACGTATGATGAAGCCGTCGAGCGTTTGCAAAAACTTGTCGCCGAAACCGATGACCCCGAACAAAAAGAATTGCTCAACATCGAATGGGGCGAAGACTTCGGCAGCCCGCACGAAACGGCCATCGCCGCTATGTTCGACAAGCCGGTCTTCGTCTATCACTATCCGACCGCCGTCAAAGCCTTTTATATGCAGCCGGTCGATGGCCGCCCGGAGGTGTGCCGCAGTGTTGACCTCCTCGCGCCGGAAGGATACGGCGAAATCACCGGCGGCAGCGAACGCATCTACGACAAAGACTTGCTTGAAGAACGAGTCCGCACTATCGGCTTACCGCGAGAGGCCTATGCGTGGTATCTCGATTTGCGACGTTTCGGCAGTGTGCCCCACGCCGGATTCGGCATCGGCATTGAGCGTACCGTCGCGTGGATTTGTGGCCTGCCGCACATCCGCGAGACGATTCCGTATGCACGAATGCTCAATCGCATGTATCCCTAGCTGACGATGACGACTCTGCGAACCCTCATCGGGCGGCACGAAACGAGCGGCTTGCTCATTGTGCTCGCCATTTTGACGGCGTTGTATCTCTCGACCTTGCAGACGATTCCCAACGGCTCCGACCATTACTTCATGATTGACGTCGGCGAAACACAAATCGTCCTCAACACGTGGGGATCATTGCACGCCACCGGGTATCCGTTGTATGTCATCACCGGCAATCTGATCGTCGCGCTGCTAACGTCTGTCGGCATGAGCGCTGTGGTCGCCCCGGCTCTCGTTTCGTTGCTGTGGGGTATCGTCGCCTTGACGCTCATCTACATCATCGCGCTGCACATCAGCCACAATATGCTTGCTGCCTTGCTGATGGTGATGCTCTTCGGTTTGACGCGGACAATGTGGATTCACAATGTCATCGCCGAAATTTACACGATGGGACTCGCATTGTTGGCGATGTTGTTGTTGATAGCGATGTGGCGAGGGAACATCGCGCACCGGGTTTATTGGTTGGCTTTCATCGGCGGGGTCGGCGTCGCTCATCACCGAGCGCTTGCGCTTGTTGCCCCGGCGTTGTTGTATGCTGTTGGCCCCGAATTATGGCGGCGGCGGCGCGAGTGGCCGAAACTGATCGGCGTGGGTTTCCTGCTCGGCATCATCGGCTTCGTACCGTACATTTACCTCCCCTTGCGAGAACGGGCGGGCGCGGCGTGGGTGTACGGTCAACCGGATACAGTGCCGGGCTTCCTCAATGAATTTCTTGGGCGCGAGGCCAATCGCTTCTTCGGCATCCCGGACTCATTCGAGATGCTGCGCAGCAATATCGCGCTCATCAATCGTGTACTCGTCACCGATGTGACGATGCCCGGCATCATCTTCGGCATCGCCGGGTTGGTGGTGGCGCTTCTGATGATCGAGACCCGTCGCGCAGCCGTCATACTCAGCTTGAATGGCGGCGCGGCTTATCTGTTTCACGGCATCCTCTACAGCGATGTGTTGTCGGCGTTGATTTTGCCCGTCACATTGAGCTTGGCCTTCGGGTGGTTGTTCTTGCTGCGATTGGCCTTGTCGCCATCGTCATCACACACAAAACGTGAGTCCGCTTCGTCATGGCGCATCCTGCGGGCGACGACGGCTGTTGTCGTCGCTGTGATTGTCGGCAGCAGACTGTTTGCAGATCACAAACCCTTCATCACCGCTGTGACGACCCAACGCACCGGTCTTGAGACCATCGATCTCGCACGACAGACACCGCCCCATGCAACACTCATGATTCCGTGGGGGATGCGGCACTTCGCTGTCGGTTTCGCCCGCGATGTGCGCGGCGACTTGCAAGACATCACACTCGTTGACCACAATGCAGATTTCGCGTCGCTCGTCGCCCAAGGCCAGCTCGTCACATTAGCGACGACATTCTTCGACCATCCTGTCGAATGGTGGACGCAGCGAATCGGTCAACCGGTTACATTGCAGGCCGCCGCGCCACAACTCGTCGAAGTCACGACGCGCCGCGAATTATTTGACGCACTCGACTCGGATGATGAGATGGTCGTCGTGGAACAATCCGTCGAGTGTACGCCGGGCACGATTGAACTGCGTGTCGATTGGGTCAGCGCCATCAAGCCACAACGCGACCTGAGCGTCTTCGTGCATTCGCTCGACACAGAGGGCAACATCATCGCGCAAGGCGACCAAGCCGCGCCGGTTTTCGGGCAACGTCCATTGACGACGTGGCAACCGCATGAAATCGTTCACGACTTGTACACACTGCCGTATGCAGATGATGCTGCCGCGATTCATTACGGTTTCTTCGAGCAATTGCCGGACGGCAGCTTCAACAACATCTACGATTTCATGCAGCCGATGACATGCGCACGTTGATTGTTCCCCGACTGTTTTCGTCCGTTGGGGCTGTATATTCGGGTATGTCGGACAATATCCCCATTGTTTTGATTTTGTAACCTTCAACCGCGTTACAAACCGTAAAAAGGATTTGACAATCGTTTCAAGATCGGTTACATTATTCGCAGCACTGACGGTCCAACTGAATTAGATTTCTTCTTAGAATTTTAGATTTTTAGGATTGGTCGCTCACAAACTGAGCGGCCTTTTCTTTTTCCGCTTCTGCTTCTATCGTCCCCGAAAATAGAACAGATTCAACCGCCAAGAGCGCCAAGAAAAAGCGAAACGATTCAACGTAAGGACGCAGCAGAAAACGCTCCGTGTTTTTTGTCTCTCTCCGGTTTTAATGGTGGCGCACAGCGCCACGAGCGTCTCTTTTGTGCTATAATGTGCCGGTTTGCATATTTAACCAGATGAGTATACTCGCATGAGCAATTACACCACACAACTCTACGCCATCAACGACGCCATCGACATCGACTTCTGGAAATATCCCGAAGGCGTCAGCGTCGATTATGATGATCTCAAATTCTTGTTCATCCCCGACGCGGTTGAGGCCGCGATTGTCGCCAATCTCGCCCGGTCGGTTTATGCTTATCAAAAGCAGCATCACGCCAGCGACGACCAAATCACGAAAGCGGTCATGATTACGATGGGCGGTTTGTTACCGGGCGTGCTGCTCCACGACCATCTGGCATGGCAGCTCAATGGCGGCATGCCCGCGATTGAGTTCGGCACACTCGGCGTCAAATATTATGCTGGGCCGGGTCAGCCATTGGACGAGCCGCGCGTCGTCAAAGATTTGACCGTCGAGGTCGATGGGCGCGTTGTCGGCATCGTCGAAGACCTTGTTGATCTCGGCGGAACGGCGAAATTTGTCTCGCAATATTTATTGCAGCGCGGGGCACGCGAGGTTGTTTTGATTGCGCCCTACCTCAAGAGCACCGGCATCCTCAATGAGATGACGGTCATTATCTTCGGCTTCGTGCCGAAAGATACGTGGATTATCACACCACGCGAACGGGTTGAGACCCTCATCAAACGTGTTCCACACTGGCAAGCACAGGGCGCGTCACAAGATGCGTGTGAGGCCAATCTGCGTGCCATTGGCTATCCGAATTATTTGATTGATTTGTATTTGCCGATGGCATACAGCTCATAGCACCCATAAAACGATATTCAACCGCTAAACAGTCTCATCGCTTTGATGTGTCGTCATGCAATGTGGATAGCTCATCAGAATTTAGCCCGCGACGGTGCGCACGGCTTCGGCGATGACGTTCATGCCCTCGTCGAGTTCGTCATCGCTGATGTTGAGCGGCGGCAGAAAGCGAATACAATTGCTGTACAACCCGGCACGAATGGCGACGACGCCGCGTTTGAAGGCTTCGTTCGTCACGGCGAGTGTTTCGTCCGGCGCGGGGGTTTTGCTTTCGCGGTCGGTGACGAGTTCCATCAGCATCATCGCGCCGAGACCGCGCACATCGCCGATGAGATCGACCTCGCGTTGCAAATTCGTCAGATGATGGCGGATGCGGTCGCCGACGGCTTCGGCGCGTTGCAAAAATTCCGGTTGGCAAATCATATTAATCGCTTCGACCGCCGCAACACACGCCAAGGGATTGCCGCTGTACGTCCCGCCGAGACCGCCGGGATGTGCCGCGTCCATGATGTCGGCGCGTCCGGTGACGGCAGCGAGGGGCATCCCCGCCGCGAGTGATTTGGCCGTCACGACGATGTCGGGCACGACGCCATAATGCTCAACGGCGAACATGCGCCCCGTGCGCCCGAAACCGCATTGCACTTCATCGGCGACCATGACGATGCCGTGTTGATCGCACAATTCGCGGATGCGCTGCAAGAAACGCGGCGGGGTCGGGATGAAGCCGCCTTCGCCCTGCACCGGCTCAATCACGATGGCGGCGACGGCTTCCGGCATCACCTGCGCGACGAAAGCATTTTCGAGCCGCCAAATGGCGTCGTCGATATAAGCGTCCTCGCTCATACCCGGTGGCCTGCGATAGACATTCGGGAAGGGCAGGCGATAAATCTCCGGCGCGAACGGGCCGAAACCTTTCTTGAACAACGCATATTTGCTCGTCATCGACATGGTCATATTCGTGCGACCATGATAGGCACCCTCGAAGACGATGATTCCGGCGCGTCCGGTGTGCGCGCGTGCGAGCTTGACCGCCGCTTCGACACCCTCCGCGCCGCTATTGAGCAGCACTGTCTTTTTGTCGAAGCGCCCCGGCGTGATGTCGTTGAGCATCTCGGCGACGCGGACGTAAGGCTCATACGTGCCGACAATCGCGCACAGATGAATCATCTGCTCGGCTTGATGCTTCAGCGCCTGCACAACATTCGGCGGGCAATGGCCGACAGCGAGGACGCCAATGCCGCCCGCGAAGTCGAGGAAGACATTGCCATCGACATCGGTGATGGCCGCGCCTTGTGCCTTCTCGATGGCGACCGGCGTCAGCTTAGCGGCGCCGCGTGGGGTCGCGGCCTCGCGCCGGGCGACGAGTTCGCGACTCTTCGGTCCCGGCAATTCTGTGACGAGATGGATTGTGCCCATGATGTTTTTCGTCCTATTCACACAGATGAAATTGCCGGCGATTCTACCACTATTGTGGATGAGATGGCTATAGATTGCTGAATGAAAAACGCCTGTTCCCCCGAACAGGCGTTTAGTCTAGCGGATGTGGAAAGTTGTGCATATTATTTATTGTGCCGGATTCAGTTGAAGTGTGCCGGCCTCAAATTGATCGAATATTTGGCGCAGATTGCTTAAAAGCGCCTCGCCATCAAACGTGAAATTATCGGACGGTGCAGCGAAATCGCCATCGGTGTTCTGCAGCGCTTCCGGCAATGTCAGCACATCGTCAAAAATGTCCCATTCAAAGATTGATTCGGGTTGATCTATGGTGGGTTGTGATCCTGTCGTATCGCGTGTCAGAGATGACTCGTCGAGTGTCAGAGACGACTCAATCACTTCCCCATCGCGGACAACGGTCAATGGAATCGTGTCGCCGGCTTGATAAGTACCCAAAATGTGGTCGAAATTCTTGGCTTCAATAAAATTGTTATCAATAGCGAGAATCACATCGCCGACTGTTAAACCAGCTATGGCCGCGGGGCTGTGGGGCATAACACCAGCGATGAGGAAGCCAACTTCGCCGTCGGGCACAATCTTCAGGCCGGACAAAATGTGAGCCTCGCTGTTTTCTTGCGCGAATGTACCATGAACCGCAAACAGACTCAGGGCAAGCAGCGAGACAATCAGGGCAATACGAACAATAATTTTACTGAACATTTTGCACCTCCTCATTATGCAAATACCCTTCGATACGCTCCGATTCACCACGATTCGTTGAAAATATAGCCAACTTTTGTAAAAATTACGTATGCGTGTGGGGCAATTTTGCCATGTGCGTCACTTTTCGGCACAACCAAATTAAAAGACCTGTCATCGTTGTTGACAACAGGTCTCCTAAACAAGAGGCGTATGGGCGATTATGAATCAGCGTCTTGCTCTGTCTCGTTTTGATCTGTCTTTCGATACATGGGCACCGGAAAATCGACAAAGTAAGCCCAACCTTCCCCCGCCATCAGCAAACGTTGTTCTTCATCGAGAACATACGTCGCTTCGTGGGAGCCAGACTTGAGTTCAAGCGTCAATTCATCCTTGCCGTCATCTTCCAGAATCTCGAAACACTGCCGTTCATAACCTTCAGGGTATTTGAGGAAACGTCCAAGACAGCGCTCACAAAACGCCAGATGTTTATCACAGAGGTTGCGATTCACCTTGACACGCATGACCCCCTCCCTCAAAACATTGAACAGCGCAATTATATTCAAACACACTTCTGCCACCGCTGTTAGTAACAGATGTCATCTTGATTGCTGCGGCTTCTCATAAAAATAACAAAACAACATGAGTTTTGTTTCAAGTAATGAACCCATTTTGCAAAATAAACTCGAAACGATTCAACGCAAAGGACGCAAAGAGATCATAAAGGTGGCACGCTGATGAATACGTTGCGTGTTTTCCGTTGGGGCGGTTCGCGAACCGCCCCTACATGCACCGATTTTCGGACGCATTGCGCTTTTCTTGGCGTCTTGGCGGTTCAATCATTTTTGTTTTTGCTTTCAATTTGCCACACGCCGCATGGCATCCGTTATCCAAAACTGACGTTAAAATACGTATTACTCAGCATGTAGGCATGAATCGGGCAGGACGAAACGATATTGAATCATAAGAGACACAAAGATTTCTCTGCAGACTTTGCGACTCTGCATTAAAATCTAAGTGTTTTGTGCCTTTGCGGTTCAATATCGTTTCATTTTCAAGAAGTTTTCAAGAGGGAGGAACACACGATGACAATCCTGCGTGCTATCATCGGCACTTTCTTACTGCTGCTCATTGCCGTGCCGGTCGCAACAGCACAAGATGAGACGGGGACACATCCATTATTCGAGATGCTCGCTCGTGTGCCGGACACGGCAGAGGGGCGCGGCGGCGTCATGATGTACGCCGACATTCGTGCGGCGGAGGTTGCACGCGGTCTCCCGGCATTTACAAGTC
>RFIA01000148.1 GCA_003695675.1 Chloroflexota bacterium | reverse complement strand
TCAAAACATGACCGCGCCGCCGTCGATGTTGATGCCCTGCCCGGTGATGCCTCGCGCCGCGTCTTGCGCGAGGAAGACCGTCATCGCCGCGATTTCGTCTGCTTCGATGAGGCGGCGCTGCGGCGAGGTCTTTTCGAGTGTCGCCCGTGCTTCATCTTCGCTCATGCCGGTGAGTGCGCTGATTCTCGCAATGGTATCGTCCGTCATCGGCGTATCGACATAACCGGGACAAATCGCATTGACCGTGACGCCCTGCGTCGCGAACTCGACGGCGAGCGCCCGCGTCAAACCGAGCACACCGTGCTTCGCCGCCGTGTATGCCGCCACATATTTCGCGCCGACCTTCGACGCCACCGACGCGATGTTGATGACGCGCCCCCATCGCTGTTCGGCCATGCCGGGCACAACCGCCTTCGTCACATAATAGACGCTGTTCAGATTGACATCCATCATCTGATGCCACAAATCGTCCGGGTGATTGATGAATTTGTGACTGCCGCCACTGCCCGCGTTGTTGACGAGAATATCGATGAGACCGAATTCGTCCGTGATGCGTTCGACCATCGTCGTAACCTGCGTCACATCGGTGACATCACACGGCACGGCGAGACTGCTGCGACCGCGTTCGCGAATCGCAACGGCGACCTGTTCGATTTCATTCGGGCTACGCGATGTGATAGCGACATCCGCACCGGCAGCAGCGAGGGCAAGCGCGATACTGCGCCCGATACCGCGCCCCGCGCCGGTCACGAGGGCGCGTCGTCCGGTCAGTGCGTTGTCGATATGTTGTGGAGTCATGCGTATCATTCATCCTATCAAAATTTATTGAACCGCAAAGTCGCAAAGGGCGCAAAGAAAAGATTTATTCGGATAATATAATCCGTTTGATACCCGTTTTCAAAATTGGCACATTGAAATTTATCAGCAATCCCAATTGTAAATGCGTAGCCTTGAGGTAAGACATCACCTGCGCGTAATGAATATCCTCTAATGCGTTGACAGCTTTCAGTTCAACAATCAGACAACGGTCAGCAAGAATGTCTAATCGATGTTCACCAATCGTCTTGCCTTTGTATTCGACACTGATGCTGTATTGTTGTTCGTAAGGAATATTGCGTAAAGTCAATTCCTGACACAGAGCTTCTTCATAAACCGATTCGAGAAAGCCGGGTCCAAGTGCGCGATGCACCTCAATCGCGGCACCGATTACGGTATGTGACAACTGATTGGTGTAAGCATCAGGCTCTTTCATTTTCTTTATCTTTGCGTTCTCTGCGTCTTTGCGGTTGAATCTCTTTATCTTTGCGTTCTCTGCGTCTTTGCGGTTGAATCTCTTTATCTTTGCGTTCTCTGCGTCTTTGCGGTTGCGTCTCTTTTCTCTGTCACAAATCCATCAGGCATACATCGGCGCTGCCTGCCGCCAACAAAGTGTTGACCTGATTCGTCGTGATGATGCCGCCGCCCGCGAGAGTCGGGACGCGCACGGCATTGCGGATGCGTTCGCTGTACGGCGCGAGGAAGCCCGGCGCATAATTCGGGCGCACATTCGGCACGGTCTGCCCGGCAAGTGGCATGATGAGGTCGCATCCCGCATTATGAAACGCACGCGCCATCGCAACCGCATCCGCTTGCGTGATGCCGCCGTCCGCCCAATCGTCCGCCGTAAATGCGACGGCAATCGGTTTGCCATCCGGCCATGCGTCGCGCACGGCGTTGAAAACCTCAAGTGGATAGCGCAGGCGATTGTCGATTGCGCCGCCGTAGTCGTCATCGCGGATATTCGTGAGCGGCGACAGAAAACTCGCCAACAGATAACCGTGCGCAAAATTGAGCAGCAGCATATCGAATCCCGCTTCATCTGCAAGCCGAGTCGCCCGCACGAAGTCATCACACACGCTGTCCATATCGGCGCGGGTCATCGCTTGCGGGGTTTGATTGTCCGGTTGATACGGCAGTGCCGACGCCGACAACAACGGCCATGCGTCGCGGTCGGGCAGGGGGCGGTCGATGCCACGATGTCGCGGACGAGTCGCGCCGCGCCGTCCGGCGTGCGACAGTTGCAAGGCGATTTTTGAGTATCCAGAGTCGTGGGCTTTTTGCACAAATTGCGGCAATTGCGGCAATTGCACAGTGCCCAAAACCGGACATTTTTGCGTAATGCGCCCACTTTCCGAAACAGCGAACGGCTCTGTGATGATGAGCGCTGCGCCGGTGTGCGCGAGTTGCTCAATGCGTTGTTGATACGCATCCGACAGGGCGCCATCGACCGCGTTATCGGATGGCGGCATCATGACGGCGACACGATTGGCAAGCCGCATTTCGCGTAGGTCAAAAGACCTGTGCAACGGCGGCGGGGCGATGTGTGTCGTGTGTGTCTCCGCATCCTCAACACCGAATTGACGGTCAACTTGCTCGACATAACGCGCATCGCGCAAACGCAGATTGTCGTAATTCAAACGCCCACTGCGTGTCAATAGATGAAAGGTGAATTGCTCCGGCTCAAGATGGATATACTGCTTGAGATTCTCGAAATAAGTTTGGCTTTCAAGCGCGGCTTGCTGCAACATTTGCACGCGCGGCGACCGGTCGAGGACATAATGATTGATGGCCGCCGCGATGTCATCGCCGTGCAATTCAAAACCATTCGCTAGCGCAATCGCGCCATCCATCGCGAGTTTCGTCCCCGACCCGATGGAGAAATGCGCCGTGTGCGCCGCGTCGCCGAGCAAGACGATATTCTCGTGTGTCCACGATTTGTTCTTGACTTCGGTGAAGCTGACCCACGCCGATTTATTCGACATGAGTTTGTGCCCCCGCAGCATATCGGCAAACAGAGTCTCGCAATAGGCGATGCTCTGCGCTTCGTCGGCGGAGTCGAGTCCGGCGTTGCGCCACGTCGCTTCGTCGCATTCGACGATGAAGGTGCTTGTGTCACCGTCGAAAGGATAGGCGTGAACCTGAAACAAGCCGTGTTCGTTCTCGCGGATGATGAAGGTGAAGGCGTCGAAGACGCGATGGGTGCCGAGCCAAATGTAACGCGCCTTGCCCGCCCGCAGTGTCGGCTTGAAGGCATCGGCATATTCGTTGCGGATGAAGCTGTTGACGCCATCGGCGGCGATGACGAGGTCGTAGTCTGCGAAGACGGAGAAGTCGGTGAGTTCGTGCTCGAATGTGACCGTGATGCCGAGTTCGCGGCAGCGCTCGGTCAAAATGTTGAGCAATTTGCGCCGCGCCATACCCGCGAAGGTGTGCCCACCGCAGCGTATCAAGCGGCCACGATAATGAATGTCAATCGGATTCCAGATGACGAATTGATCGGTGATGGCTTTGTACGACGGCAAGTCGGCTTCGCGATAAGCGCTCAGCGTCACGCTTGAGAAGACGACGCCCCAACCATACGTCGCGCCTTCGGGATTGCGCTCGACGATTGAGATGTTGTAATGCGGATGCAATTTCTTGAGCAGCAGACTTGCGTATAATCCGCCCGGCCCGCCGCCAACAACGAGAATGTTCATGAGAAGAATCCTAAATCAATCGCGTCAATTCAAAAGGGCATAGCAAGCTATGCCCCAACACGAGATGGTTATTCGAATCACCCGACCACATCTGCCAAACGATGCAATTCGTCGATGTCCGCGACGGTTGGGAAGAGCACGAGTTCGTCACAACCGGCGTCTTCATAACCACGCACGAAGGCATGAATCGCTTGCGGAGTCGTCAGCAAGCCCTCGGCGATGCGCTCGGCAAATGGCCCGGTGAAGGCGTAATAATCGCGCAGATAATCCGCGCCTTGTTCGACATAATCAACATTGAGCGTGAAGTAACCCTGCGCCCACAAACGCGGATTGCCCGGACGACTCGCGTCGCGCCATGCGGCCCGCATCTTGTCGGCGGCGGCGGCGAAGGCACGCGGCGGCCCGCCACCGTGCATATACCCATCGGCATAGCGTGCAGCGCGAGCATACGCAATGTCCGACAAACCGCCGACGATGAGTTCAGGGCCGCCCGCTTGAACCGGCGGCGGGCCGAATGCGCCGTCTTCCCAATGATTGCGTAGCGCACGCAATTGCTCATCGAGGCGACGCCCGCGCCCGGTGTGTTCAATACCGGCGACATCGTAATCTTCGTGCCGCGCCCCAACCGCGAGACCGAGCGTCAACCGCCCGCCGGAGATGACATCAATGGTGGCGGCTTCTTTGGCGAGCAGCGCTGTGTTGCGCATCGGCCCGATGAGGACGGTCGTCGCGAGGCGGATTTGTTCGGTGACGGCCGCCGCCGCGGCGAGCATCGCCAACGGGTCGAGCGAGTCGTAGACGAGACGGTCGAAGACACCGAGACTCTTGAACGGGCCGTCGTCTGCTGCCCGCGCCCATTCGATGATGAGATTGCGATTGGTGTTTTTAAGTGTGTTGGGTAATCCGATGCCGATGTTCATGATATGTTCCGTATCAATTTATGAAAGAATATTAACCGCAAAGGCGCAAAGGACGCCAAGAAAAAGATACAGGACTTGGGCAATTAGGTATCTTATGCCTTGCCACTAGATATTGAAATATCCGGCTACTTACATCTCGCGCAGGCGGAAACGTTGGATTTTGCCGGTGGCTGTCTTCGGCAATTCATCGACGAACTGCACCCAACGCGGGCGTTTGTAGTCGGCCAATTTCTCGCGGCAGTAGGCGATGAGTTCTTGTTCCAACTCGGCGGAGGCTTCGTAGCCGTCTTGCAAAATGACGAAGGCCTTCGGCTTGACCAAATCGGATTGGTCTTCATGCCCGACGACGGCGCACTCGACGACCGCCGGGTGGCTGATGAGTGTGCTTTCGACTTCCATCGGCGACACCCATATCCCGCCGACTTTAAGCATATCGTCGGAGCGCCCGGCGTGCCAATAATAGCCGTCCTCATCGACGAAATATTTATCGCCGGTGAACAACCATTCGCCGAGAAAGGTGCGGCGGCTGCGGTCATATTGATGCAGATACGACAGCGCGGTCGTCTCGCCTTTGATGAGCAAATTGCCGATTTCGCCCTGTGGCACATCGTTCATATCATCATCGACGATGCGTGCCTCGAAGCCCTCGACCGGCTTGCCGCTGCTGCCGGGTCGGATGTCGCCGGGTCGATTGGAGATGAAGATGTGAAAAACTTCGGTGCAGCCGATGCCGTCGATGATTTCGATGCCGGTGCGTTCTTTCCATTGTTGCCACACCGGCGCCGGTAATGCCTCGCCTGCCGAGACGCATAAGCGCAGCGACGAGATGTCGTAACGGTCGGTGAAGTCGGCTATCGAGAGCATAATCGCGTACCCGGTCGGCGCGTTATAGAAGACGGTCGGTTTGAAGCGGTCGATATGCGCGAGGATGTTGTCGGTCACACGCGGCGACCCGGCGTACAAGACGATGCTAGCGCCGGCATACCATGGGAACAACAAATTGCCGCCCGTGCCGAAAGTGAAGAATAATTTCGCCAATGCGAAGGTGCGGTCGCTTTCTTGTAGGCCGAGCGTGTTGACGCCCCACAACTGCGCCGTCAACGGCAAATCTTTGTGCGCGTGTGGGATGCCCTTCGGTTCGCCGGTCGTGCCGCTTGAGTAGTTCAACATGCAAATATCTTCGCGGTGGGTATACGCCGCTTTGAGCGTCGTCGCTTCGCCGCCGATGAGCATCCGAAATGAGTGTACGTCTGTCCGTTCGCCGATGTCGCCGATGACGATGGTGTGCTCAAGCGTCGTGTGTTTTTTGCGCACCTCGTCAATCGCGGGCAGTAAGCTCTCATGGACGATGAGGACGCGGGCGCGGCTGTCTTGCAAAATGTAATCGTACTCATAAGGCTTCATCAACGTGTTCATGCCGAGCGCGACGGCGCCGATTTTCATCACGCCGAAGTAGGCCGTCACCCATTCGGCGGAGTCCGGCGCGAGGATGCCAACAACATCGCCGAAGCGCACGCCGAGTTTGCGCAGCGCATTGCCGACCTGATTGACCTCATTCGAGACTTCGCGGAAGGTCATCTCGCGGTCGAGTGTGAGCAGTGCTTTCTTGTCGGCGCGGTCAACGAGATTATGTTCGAGAATTTCAACAGCATTATAATGAAGGGGCAGGTCTGAGGCTCGCATAAATATCTTTTCCGTAAAATAGACGATGACTCTACGATGACCCG
>RFIA01000147.1 GCA_003695675.1 Chloroflexota bacterium | reverse complement strand
GTGCTGCCCAAGCCATTCATTTGTATCATGGCCGGTAATTTGCGAGCGAGTGTGCCATATTTTTTCTGAAATTTCTTTTTGTCCTCTTTCTCTTTTTCTGAGTCTGCGTCTGTTTCGATATACGGTTTTATGACTTTCCACGCCGCTTCAGCACGTTGTTGTTCGATACTTTGTCGTTTACTCGTCATCGGGCACCTCCTGCCAACTCAATCGGACACGACCGCGACCGACCGTCTCATCCGCGCCGATTTGTGTGCGTCCGAAGCCGATATTCTGTTCCATACCGGATTTCGTCTGTCCGGGTAGATTTTTTATCAACCATTTGTACACGCCTTGAGGGTTTTCTAATTCGCTTTGGTCTTCAGAGTCATCTTTTGGTTTTTTTCGAACACCTGTGACATGAATTTGTGAATATAGAATACTATCTGCCGGGAGCAATTCCTGTGTGAATAATGCTTTATTTGCAACCGTTTTGGTGACATCATTGATATGAATGCGCGTCACAATTTCGGTCGCATATTTCACAAAATCGCGAAACTCATCATCCGGCAGCAAGACGAGGTGTGTGCGAAGCCGCTCACGCCAATCCTTGTAATCATCGTGGGGCAATGCTTGTTCGGCGAGAAAGTCTGCCCAAGCCGCTACGTCTTCACTGTATGCAGCATCAAAGGCGTACTCGTCCAGCATGATACTGCTTGAGACAATCAGTTCGCCATCAGACGTCAGTGCTCGCTCTTCAACTGGAATTATATAATTATGTGCCAACCCCGTGTCTTTTTGAAAACGCATCAGCACCGCCGGGCACGTCACCCATACGAAGACACCTTTCAGCGAGCGCACCGGAAAGAGCAAGATACGCGCATCACCCGGTGAAATCGCACTGGCATGATCTTCATTGTTGCTATTACTGTTACCACTCGGCGCATCACCAAAAATTTCTGCACACTTTTTATCAAATTCAGCATTATTCTGAAGATTCGTGATCGACGAACGCAACGCACCCTTCACACCAGAAGCCTGAATGATCGGGTAATCGGTATGCTTTTCGCGCTGAATCGGTAAATCGACAGCGCCGAGTCCGGTGCCAGCGCCCGCGTGGATCGCACTTTCTGCATATAAATAAAGAACGGTTCGTTTTATTTGCATGATCAACCTGCCTGTTTATTCGTGCATATACGATAATGAGCCAAGAGCGAATTGTCCGAATCCTATCGCGGCTGCATCGGCGATGTCCGACGGGGATTCTGTCACCGCGTTGGGGATTTCTTTCAACTCGCCTGTTCTGCGAAAATAATAGACACTACCGGGCGCAATATAACGATGGATCGGGCGCGGCATACGTCTAGCTGTGTTCCATCCACCAATTTTCATCGGCGAGTAAAGCGCAGCAGCGATCAACTCTACCCCGCCCAACCACTGTGACCAGTCAGATGCGGGTAACCATCCCTGCTTGAAGTAAGCGGGTGTCAGGAAAACGAGTTTGAAGTATTCATCATCTTCGTCAACGCGATGCTGCGCTTCAAAGACTGCATCAGTTGATTTGATGATCGCTCGTTTTTGCTCACCGCCAATGGATATAGAGCGCTCACCTTTGAAGTATTTGCCGCTCGCATCATCAACACTGACTAGCAACCCCATGTCTATTTTGGGTCGGACGAATTGCACCTGATAAAGTTGTCCCTCTTCCCGGTAACTGGTTTGGGCATCGATGGCGACGCCGAAGCGATTTTCGGCTTCGTACAATTTGTTGCTTTTCCATGCTTTATGTGGCACATCGCCATCCAAATAGGCTTGGAAATTGTCGCTATCCAACCAATGTCCGGCCAATTGTTCGCAACCCGACGGTATCCGTGGAAAGTATTGAATGGTCGGATGCGTCAAATTGTGCCTAAATGAGGCTTTATGGAGAGGCGCAAAAGTCAAACTTGTGCCATCCGCATTGCCGACGAGGTCAGCCGGCGCAGGTGTCAATAAATCGTAGCCGTTTTCGGATGCCCGTCCGACGAATGGGCCGCGCATCTTGAATGTGCCAGTTGAAAGTTGCTCCTCGTCTTTTGTGGGTGGGCCGATTAGATTTGCCACTTCATGCGAACGTGTCGTTTTTTGTTGTACATATTCGTGAAATGTGACACCCTCTTGCTGCGAAATCTCAGCGCGGAGGGATCCTTGGACGGTCAACGGTGTCGGCGGGAACATGCTATGCGCACTGTGATCATCACCCGCCGAAAATGGTTTGCCATCACGAAACAACCAGACATCTTCTGCCTGAATCCATAACCATTTCATAGATTAATCAACCCTCCACATTTTCGAGACGGGGTTTCGCTTGGGCGACAAAACGAGCCAACTCAACCCAATGAATCAGATTTCCCCAGCGCTCGGCAATCGACCGTTCTGGTCTAATAACCGGGTCACACGCTGGCTCTTTCTCATCAACAGGGGTGCAGTCCATATCTTCAGGGTCAATAGGTTGTGTCAATTGGGTGCATATTTTTATCACACGCTCAACCACAGATTCATTTGCCGTCCGTCGTCGTTTTACAATCCGGCGCAACTCGGCAGCTCTAGCCGCATCCATGCCATCTTCGATGGCTTGGTCGGAAGTCATGCTATAAACCAAATGTTCCAGCTCAAAAGGCAGATTGTGCGCGAGTTGGTCGTTCGTAAAATAATTGACGAGTTCAATAATCTGTTCGATGGTCGATTGCCCCTTCAGTTGCCACTTCATGCCCATCTCGCGATGTTCGCCGGAACGACGCAACAACCGCACCGCAATCGCGCAGCGACCATAATTTTCTTTGGCGTCTTCTTGAGCCTTATGCGCCGCTTGTATCGCATCTTGCAAATTGTGTGTGTGATGGACAAATGCGATGCCAGCGCTCATGTGTAAGTCATGAAATCCCTGATCTGCCATATAATCGTTGAAATCTTGACGCAATTGATTGGCAACCTCTAAAGCATCCTGCACTGGCAATAAAGCCAGCACATCATCGCCGCCAGCGTAAACGAGCCTGCCAAGATGTTGTTCTTCCACAATCTTTGTAACTTCGTTGCGGGCAAACTGCGCCAAGTTGCTGCTAAATGACCGGTGCCGACCAACATCGCCGAGCGTAGAAACATGTTGCCCCATCTTGTCGCCATCCATAGAGAGAATCGCTAGATAAGGATGCGGCGGCGGATGAATGATTTCTTTGCCATTTTGTTGACGGGGTTGGAGAGCTTTTGTTACGAGTTTGTCCAATGCTTTACGCGCATCTGAGAGTTGTTCATCAGATGCAGAACCGCCATATTCTTCGATTGTGTTTGCAATCAATGTATCTTCAAACAGAAAATCGCCATCAATGCTTCGGAAATTAATGGCCTTTCGATCATCTAAAATACTTCGGTCGATTTCTAGCTCAATTTTGCGGAAATATTCTGGATTAGGTTTTCCATTTTTGTGAAAATATAATTGATCGGCTGGAATCATTGTTTTCAGAGTCTTCAGGTAATTGTCGACATCCTCATGTAAGTCACCCCAATTCTGTAAAACGGCATAGCGAAAAGGCGCAGCCGCAATACTACTTGTCGAAGGAAAGCGAGCTTCGATTTTTAGTTCACCTAGATTCTTCTCCGGCTCATGTGCCATGCGCTTGACGACACTCAACGCGCTGAGGCGGTCACTCGTGCTGATGAGCGATTTGTTGCGTTGCGCCTCTTTTATGTTAGCCCAAAAATCGCGTACATTTGCGTAGCTGCCATCGCCATTGTGCAGGGCTTCATGTTCGCCGGTGATTGTGCATTTGAAGCCGTTTTCGGCACTGCCATCAAAATTGCGCACCATTTTGCGTGCGGACATGGCTGCATTCGCACGTTTAATATCTGCTTGATAACTCCCCGTTTCTTCAACGACAACCCAATAACACTCAAGCCAATTGCTGACTTGTCGTGACCACATCTTAAATAGAGCCTCAGAAGGATTCGCCACAAAGCATTTGAAGTATTGCCACGTATGACCGGCGATACCTGTGAGATTTTCTTCATCAAACCATGCGTTACGAATGGCTGCTTCAATTTGCTTGGCTGTTTCGACCGCTTCTTTTTGATCGTCCGGATGCCGAATGATAAAGCGATTGGGGATATTGGCGGCAGTATTTTCATCTGCTTTGTTTTCGTCTATTCTTGGATAGATCACCCAATCTGAGGCAACTTGCTGGATGCCCATACCCGTGAGATACGACAAGATGCGGCTGCTCTGCCACAAATCTTGTGTGCGCCGCGATTGACTGATATAGCCCTGCACCGGGCCAATCGATACCACAATCAGGTGACTCATTGCCAATTGCTCCAATCACCGTAAATGGATGTAAATCCGCTCGCACGACAATGCTCAATGAATTCTTGCATCTTTCCCCAATTGCCACTTCCGCTATATAAGATCGTCATCATCGGGTGATAACCGTCACGCGATTCGCTCACCCGCATGTGGATTGCGGATGCGCGACGTGGCCGGACACCGCCGAAAACACCACACTCATGATGATATGGCCCGGAGACGCGCCATAGCTCGTCGAAGGCATCTTTGTAACTAAGATGTGTCGTATTGCTGAGGAGCACACAGGCAGTATCCGGCGCGAATATAGGAAATGTCGGACAGCAACCTATGGGTTGCGTATTGGATGTGACAAATTGGATGACATTGACAAGATATTCGGTCAGATCATTCAAATTGATCGCAAACTTATCCAATTGAGGTTTATCACTTTGTAGCTCAACGCCCGAAGTCTTGACGACACGCAGATTGCCGCTACCGCGCCGCGAACGTCTGCCCAAGCCGCCGAGATTTGTCATCAAGTACAACGCCTTGAGCAAATCGCCCTGAAAGATGCTGTCATCGGCTAGTGGATGTGTTGCCAGCACAATCCGAAATTCGCTGCCAGCATCATAACCTCGATGTTGCAGACGTTCGGGCAGCAGACGAACTGCACCTTCTGATTGCAGCATCGAGCGGCTGGCCTGCACTTGTACGGTGACTTTTGACGCGGTTTCAGTTTTGCCGAGAATAGCGCTTTCTTTCTCATACACACGTTCTGGATTTATCGACTGGCTGCCGAGCACGGCCCGCAGCCAATAACGCAATATGCCGCGTATCGAGGTCGCTCGTAATTCGGGTACAGCGCTGCGACCTTTGTTGTCTGCGCCATACATCACCAGTGGGGTGATAGTTTGAACTGTGAGAGTT
>RFIA01000146.1 GCA_003695675.1 Chloroflexota bacterium | reverse complement strand
CTAAATCGCAAGCAATGCCCTATCGGTCTTCACCCATTTGCTGAGCGATTTTGTTGCAGCAGTTGCGGCAGTGCAAAACTCGAACTTACTGCAACAACGCATCACGCATCACTTTCAACTCGTTACACCCAGCCCTCAGTCCTAGAAAAATCCTATCACAAAATCCACACGCCGTGTTGACAAAAAGGCAAACTTTTTCGCAACATTTTGATGAACCGTTCATTCATGTCGAAAGTTTCGCCAACACAAGAATCGCGCTAAAACTCAGTTTGACACTGCTATCAGGTTGTGTTAATCTAATGGCGCTTGTTACGAATTGAACAAACGACCGGGAGATAACATGGTCGCCCTCTCTGAATTCGCACCTATCGGAGCCATGCTGCTGCTGGCAATAGTCGTTGGGCTGTTGCTCCTTTTCATTTCGCGCATTCTTGGCCCGAACAAACCAACCGAACGCAAATCTGCACCGTATGAAAGCGGTATGAAACCGATTGGGCCGGGCACACGCCGTCTGCCGGTTCGTTTTTATCTGATTGCGGTGTTGTTCATTTTGTTTGATATTGAGGTGATTTTCTTCTTGCCGTGGGCGGTCGTCTTCCGCAAGCTCGGTCTCTTCGCACTTGTTGAAATGTTCATCTTCATCATTATTCTGCTCGTCGGCTATTTTTACGCATGGCGAAAGGGTGCCCTCGAATGGGAGTAAGTTCAAAACTTGGTAATCTCGGTGTGGTCACAACCACATTAGAAGAAGCAGTTAACTGGGGACGCACCGGCGCGATGTGGCCGTTGCTCTTTGGTTTGGCTTGTTGCGCGATTGAAATGATGAGCACGCAGGCTTCACATTATGATATGTCGCGCTTTGGAATGGAACTCAACCGCGCGAGTCCACGCCAAGCCGACTTAATCATCGTCGCCGGTCGTGTCACGCGCAAGATGGCGCCGGTTATCCGGCAATTGTACGACCAAATGCCGCATCCTAAATGGGTGGTCTCGATGGGTGATTGTGCGTCGTGTGGTGGCGTGTATAACAATTATGCCATCGTGCAGGGTGTGGACGAAATTATCCCGGTCGATGTCTATGTCGCTGGTTGCCCGCCGCGTCCTGAGCAATTAATTCACGGCATCATGACGCTGCACGAAAAAGTTAGAGGCGAGCGGATTACAGACTGGGCCAATTAGTCGAACACAATTGACACTCAACAAATATATACGATTTTCCGTAGGGACGACCCGGTGGGTAGCCTCTACAAATATACACTGAGCATTTCTATCGAATGCCAAACGATACATATAGAAAGTGCTGTTTACTCATGGAAATCGCAAAAGCACTCAACCCCGAACAAGCGCTGCGCGATGCACATCCCGCTGCGCTCGTCGGTGTCAAAACATTCCGCGACGAATTGACGTTGGTGATTGACCCGGCGCACATCGTGACGGTTGCCGAATTCATGCGCAATACGCCGGGCTTGCTCTTTAATTATTTGTCGGACATCAGCGCCGTCGATTATTATCCGGAAGATACCCGACCGGGACGTTTCGGTATCAGTTATCACATTTACTCGATGTTGTATAACCGGCGGATTCGGCTCAAGGTCTTCTTGCAAGACGAAGAGCCAACCGTCGATACAGTGACGGGCGTGTGGTCGGCTGCCAATTGGCTGGAGCGCGAAATCTACGATATGATGGGCATCACCTTCACCGGTCATCCTGATTTGCGTCGGTTGTTGATGCCGGAAGATTGGGACGGGCATCCCCACCGCCGCGATTATCCGCTTGGGTACGAAACGGTGCAGTTCTCGTTCAACGCCGAAGATATTATGAAGCACAAGCCCTTCGCCAAAGAATAAACAGGCAAGGATATTAGAATATGGCAACGGCTGAACCCAAAACACAAACAGGACAACTCGAAACATGGCAGGGCGATGTCGAGGCGCTGCGCGGTCTCGTCTCTGAACGGGCGATGACCGGCGAGACGATGTTGCTCAATATGGGGCCGCATCATCCGAGTACGCATGGCGTGTTGCGCTTGCTTTTGGAACTTGACGGCGAAGAGATCGTCACTTGCTTGCCGGATGTCGGTTTTTTGCACACGGGCATCGAGAAGAACATCGAAGCGAAAACATACGAAAAAGCCGTCACGCTGACCGACCGCATGGATTATCTGTCGCCGATGTCGAACAACATGGCCTTTTGTTTGGCGGTCGAGAAGTTGGTTGACCTCGATGTGCCGGAACGCGCGCAAGTCATCCGCGTGATGTGTCTCGAATTGGCACGGGTGGCGAGTCATCTCGTGTGGCTGGGGACACACGCGCTCGATATGGGCGCGATGAGTGTCTTCCTCTATGCTTTCCGCGAGCGCGAGAAAATCCTTGAGATGTTCGAGTCGATTTCAGGCCAACGCATGATGGGCAGCTACATCCGGCCCGGCGGGGTCTGGCGCGATTTAACGCCGGACTTTCTGCCATCCGTCGAGCGTTTTTTGAGCGAGTTCCCCGCGATTATCGGCGATTATGAAGCCTTGCTGACGAAAAATCCGATTTGGCTCGACCGCACACAAGGCATCGGCGTCATCGAACCGGAAGAGGCACTCGACCTCGGCATGAGTGGGCCGTCGCTGCGCGGCAGCGGCGTCAATTGGGACATCCGCAAAGCGATGCCGTATAGCGGTTACGAACAGTACGAATTCACCGTGCCGCTTGGCGAACACGGCGATGTGTACGACCGCTTCCTCATCCGCATTCAAGAAATGCGCGAAAGCCTCAAAATCATCCGGCAAGCGATTGACCGCCTCCCTGATGGGCCATTCCGGTCGAACAATCGCAAATTCGTCCCGCCGCCGCGCAGCGAACTCGGCCAAAGCATGGAAGCCGTCATCCATCATTTCAAGCTGTGGACGGAGGGCTTCTCAGCGCCGGATGAAGAAGTATACGTCAGCATTGAAAGCCCACGCGGGGAAATCGGCTGCTACCTGCACGGCACGGGCGGCAACAAACCGCGCCGCGTTCATTTTAAGACTCCGTCGTTCATGCACATCAGCGCACTCGGCAAAATCTGCCAACAGTATTTAATCGCCGATGTCGTCGCAATTATCGGCAGTGTCGATATTGTGTTGGGCGACTGCGACCGGTAAAGGAATTGGTTATGCTGGCTGAAAAGTATGGGGACCGCATCGAAGCGGCTTTTGCGAAATACCCGGATAAACGTTCGGCGGTGATGCCCCTGCTGTACATCGCGCAGGAGGAGTACGGTTGGGTAAGCCCCGAAGCGATTGAAGAAGTCGCCGGGTTGTGCGAGATGGATCCAACTCAGGTGAAGTCTATCGCCGGGTTTTACACCATGTATTCCGAAAAGCCGAAAGGCAAATATTGGCTTCATGTCTGCACCGATTTGCCGTGTGCCCTCAAAGGGGCGGATGAGTTTTACCAAGAATTGAAAGATTATCTCGGTGTTGACGAAGGCGGCACGACCGAAGACGGCATGTTCACGGTTGAGCATGTGATGTGCCTCGCCGCATGCGACAAAGCGCCGATGTTGCAATGCAATTTCCATTATGTCGAAAATCTCGACATGGAAAAGATCAAACAGAAAATTGACGAGTGGCGTGCCGCAGCGAAGAAGGATGAGTAGCCACGATGGAACATATATTGCTCCGCGCACGGGATATTCCCAACATTCACAAATTCGATGTATATAAAGCACACGGCGGTTACGACGCGCTCAAAGCGGCCGTCAAGATGAAGCCCGATGAGGTCATTGATGAAGTCAAAGCGTCGGGGTTGCGGGGGCGCGGCGGCGCGGGCTTCCCAACCGGCGTGAAGTGGAGCTTCATCCCGAAGAATGAGCCGGTGAAGTATGTCGCTGTCAACGCCGACGAGAGCGAAACCGGCACCTTCAAAGACCGCGAAATCATGGAAACCAACCCGCATCAGCTCATCGAAGGCGCGATGATTTGTGCCTATGCGATTCAGGCGACGGCGGTCTACATCTATTTGCGCGGCGAATTTTGGGACATTGCCCACGAACTCGACAAGTGCATCGCTGAAGCGCAAAAAGAAGGCTTCATCGGCGACAATGTGCTCGGCACGGGTTGGGATTGCCCGATGTACACGCATCTCGGCGCGGGCGCCTATATCTGCGGCGAAGAGAGCGCCCTGCTCGAAAGTCTCGAAGGCAAGCTCGGCCAACCGCGTGTACGACCGCCCTTCCCGGCGCAAAAAGGCGGCGGTTTGTATGGCGAGGCGACCGTCGTCAACAATGTCGAAACATTGACCAATGTGCCGTGGATTATCAACAACGGGGCGGACAAATTCAAAGCCATCGGCACAGAAGAAAGCGCCGGTACAAAAATTTTCTGCGTGAGCGGGCACGTGCAAAAACCGGGCAATTATGAATTGCCGATGGGCACGACCTTCCGCGAATTGCTGTATGACCACGCCGGTGGCCCACCGGACGGGCGCGAATTTAAGGGCATTTTGCCGTCGGGCGGGTCGGGGCCGATTGTCCCGGCAACGGATGAAGTGCTCGACACGCCGCTGAGTTATGAAGATATGCAAAAAATCGGCACGATTCTCGGCTCGGCCTCCGTCATCGTCATGGATGATACGGTTGATATGACGTGGGTCGCGTCGAAGGTGACGAAATTCTTCAAGCACGAGAGTTGTGGCAAATGCACGCCGTGTCGAGAAGGCACGTATTGGCTCGACAAAGTCATCGACCGCATTCTCGCCGGTGAGGGCAAGCCGTCCGATATTCAGTTGATTGACAATGTTGCCAAGAATATGGCCGGGGTGACGTTGTGCGCATTGGGGGATTTCGCCGCGAATCCGATTATTCATACGATTAAGAATTTCCCAGACGACTTCAATCAGCATGTTCAACCGGCGGAGTAATCAGTCATAATATGGCAGAAGATGAAACGACTGCCGCTTCGGAAGATGAGGCCGGGTTAGCGGAAGAAGCAATCGAACACGCAGCGCAGTCCGCCGATGATGCCGAAGATGAAGTTGCCATCACTTCAGATGGTGACGATGATGAAGAAGCTGACGAATCACCCGAAAGCGCGTTCATCGCTGATGATGAACATTCGGAACAGGCAGTCGAAGCGCCGACATTTTTGCAGTGGTTGTATGCGCGGCTCACGAGGAAGAAACCCGGCGCCATTAAAGATTTAGAACGCCGTTTACAAACATTACATGGCAGCATTGAACGCCATCCGGATGCTGCGACGAATTACGTCTTGCGCGGGGAGCTTTATCTCGAACTCGGCGAATACGAACTCGCTTACGAAGATTTCAGTCGTGGCCTCGAGCTGGCAACGGCGCAATTCGAGCGAGACGATTGGGGTATTGTCTCGCAAGCGATGCGAGACCGGGCGGAAGTCGGCCTGAAAAATACGATCAAACATCTGCGACGGATGAACAAGCCGCATGAGTCAGACGAGCAATCGGGTTAAAGTTACCAAGCCGAAGGGTAGCAACAAGACATTATTCATCGGCATCGGCGTTG
>RFIA01000145.1 GCA_003695675.1 Chloroflexota bacterium | reverse complement strand
CCAATGACAACGAAGCCTCGATTGACGATAACGATAATCAGGCGCCTGCACCGGGTGGTTGTACCGTCAACCCGCCTGCCGGTTGGGTGACCTACACCGTACAATCCGGCGACACACTGTCTGGTATTGCATCACGCAGCGGCAGCAGCGTCGGCGAACTCGTCAACGTCAATTGTATTGCCAACCCGAGCTTTATCTCAACGGGGACAACCTTGTGGGTGCCCACGAATCCTGGCCCACCCGCACGACCGCCACGTGATGATAACGACAATGAAGCCTCGTTTAACAATAACGACAATGACGGGTCGTTTAACAATAACGACAATGAAGCTTCGTTCAACAACAACGACAACAGTGATGACAGCTCCGGCAGCAACAGCGGACCCGGCGGTGGTGATGATGACCATGGCGATGATGATGGTTCCGGCGGTAACAGCGGACGTGGCGGTGGCGATGACGATGATAGCTCCGGTAGTAACAGCGGTCATGGCGGTGGTGATGACCATAATGACGACGATTAGTTGACGCTAACATCATTGCTTCTGTAAATTTCGGTTATGACGTGCCCGGTGCCTATAACCGGGCACGTCAACTTTTTGCGACGAGTTAAGAGCGTCCCGATAGCGTAACAAATACACGATTGGTTGAAGTGGTAAATGATAGTTCGATCCCGATTGATTATTTTTCTTTCACCATTTTTTGTGATGATTTTAATAGGATCAATCTCGACATTGCTTCATGCGCAGTCGACATCGTGTGGTGAAATAGTGATTAATGCTGTCGAAACTGCTGGTGAATCCTGCCAGATAATCGGCCGCAACCAAGTTTGTTATGGTCACTTCATTGCCGAAGCCGAACCGCAACCACAGGTGACCAACTTCTCGTTTGCGCAAGTTGGCGATATTGTCGATGTGAACGATGTGCAAAGTGTGCGTGTTAACGGTCTCAATGAGATAACGGGACAGTGGGGTATCGTGATGATGCGCTTGCAGTTGAATGTGCCCGATACATTACCTGGTGAGAATGTGACATTCGTGATGTTTGGCGATACTGAAATCACTCAGGCAAACGCAGTAGAAGGTGTGGCGTCAAACCCAAGTCCAATGCAGGCTTTTTACCTCAAAGCAGGTATTGGCGGTGCAACATGTGCGGAAGCGCCAGAGAGCGGCCTTCTTGTACAAACGCCCGAAGGTGTGGGAGAAATTTTATTGCGCATCAACGAAGTTGACATCATGCTCGGCTCGACGGTTTTCTTCCAAATATTGGAGGAAGCCGACAGCAGCGCTATGTACGTCAGCACACTCGAAGGGGCTGCCTTTGTCGAAGCTGATGAAACACTGCAAGTTGCTGTTGCGGGAACATCGCTGCGCATACCTGTTGCGGTTGACGGCGATAAAGTCTCGGCCTCTTCTCCTCCCAATTCTCCGACTGCATACAATGCAGAAGCGATGAGCCGCCTGCCGGTCGAGTTGTTGCCACGACGCATCAACATTGCATCGGCATTGACAAATGGGCAGGTCGAGCTTGTCCGTGAACGCATTGCGTCTGGTGAACCGTTGTGTGATGCGTTGTTTCTACCTGATTGCGATTCTTTGCCACCGGCTTTTCGCGATGGACTCAACACAAGCATTGAACAATCATTCTCAGCAGATAACGATAATGAAGTGACCTTTAACGACAACGATGACAGCGAAGATAATGATAATCAAATAGCTGTCGATGATGGTTTGAATGATGACAATGATGCTGATGATGTGGGTGGCGGCAACGGCGATACTGGAAGCAGTGGTAACAATAGCGGCAATAATAGTGACGACATCGGTTCTGATGATGGCAGCAACAATAATGACAACACGAATGATGACGGCGGTGGTGGTAGTGACGATAATGACAACACGAATGATGACGGCGGTGGTGGTAGTGACGATAATGACAACACGAATGATGACGACGATGACAATAGAGGTAGAGGTCGTGGCGGTCGAGATGATTAGGCCACGATGATATTGTGAACAAACATTTGTAATTTGTTTTTTGTCGGGAGGAAATCAGATGCAAACTACAATCTCACTTCACTCGAAGCGATTGATGCAAATTCTAGGGTTCATTGCGCTCTATCTCGCTGTTCAGAGTGTTGCCTTAAAACATCTTGAAGCTGCATTGGATGTTGAGCGTCCACATATCGTCTCGCAATTGACACGCCTATTCAATATCAATATGGAATCGAGTATTCCAACTTGGTATGTCGTTTCCTTGTTGTTCAGTGCGGCGATACTTGTTGCGGTTATCGCCTACACAAAATGGGTCAATCATGACCGATATGTCAAACATTGGGGTGTTTTGTCGCTCATCTTTTTGTATCTCTCGATTGACGAGGCTGCCGCGATTCATGAAAAGCTGACGATTCCTTTGCAGGATGCCTTCAACGCAACTGGCTTTTTGTATTTTGCATGGGTGATTATCGGGGTTCCTTTTGCTCTGATTGTCGGGGTGGTGTACTTTAAATTCCTCCTGCATTTGCCAAAGTCGACGCGCAATCAAGTTGTCCTCGCGGCTGCTTTGTATATTGGCGGTGCGGTCGTCATCGAATCGATTAGCGCGAACAAATGGTATCTCGATGGCGGCACCTCATTACAATACACAGCTATTGGCACCGTTGAAGAGTTTTTCGAGATGTCGGGGGCGATTGTGTTCATTTACGCTATGTTGAATTATTTTGCTAGTTATGCTGGTCGGATGGAGATTGTTCTGCAAAACGACCAAAGTGCAATCGCTCTGCAAGATGCTGCCGCTTCCCCGAAATTATTGTCTGAGCCTGTCTATACGACGACATCTGCTGAACCGGCGGTCACTTTGTCGTCAATGTTGAAAACGTGGCACGTCGGTTTGTTATTGTACGGCATCAGTTTCGCGCTTTTGTCGATGATTATTTTTGCGACACCGGCGCTGTTGGGCACTGATGATTATTATCATGTCGGTATGGCTTCGCAGATTGCGGAACAAAAACGATTGGCGCTTGAATTTCCGTGGTTGCCGCAAACGATTCTCAATCCCGAAAATTTCGTCGATCATCATTTGCTATTTCATCTTTATCTGGTGCCATGGGTTGTCGTGGCGGGTTTGACGGGTGCGAAACTCGCGGTTGTGAATATTGGCGCTTTGGTTGTTGTTGCGTTGTGGGGTGTCATGCGGCGAATCGGTGTGCGCTATGCGTCGTTGTGGGCGTTGGCATTGTTCGCTATGTCTGTGCCATTTTTATACCGCCTGTTGATGATTCGCACGCAAGGAATGTCTTTGTTGTTCCTTCTCGTCGCAATCTATCTTTTGTTGCAACGGCGTTATCGTTGGTTGATTCCATTAGCTTTTGCTTATACGTGGCTCTATAACGGATTTGTCCTCATCGCGGGATTTGCCGCAGCGTACACCTTAGCGAAATGGATTGATACGCATGAGTTGGACTGGAAACCGGTCGGTTATACGCTGGCAGGTATCGTACTCGGTCTTGTTATCAACCCCTACTTCCCGCACAACATCGCGTTTATCGCAGAGCATCTCGGCGCGAAAATCAACTTTGAGAGTGGCGCACGAGTCGGCAACGAGTGGTTTCCATACACAACCGGTGCGCTCATCAGCAATACGACGGGTGCATTATTGGCGCTGGTAGCCGGTTTCTTGTATTCGAGTTTTGCGAATCGCAAACGAGATGTCGTCGAAAATACACTGCTCTTTGCGGCGTTGATTACGTTATTTATGCTCTTTCGGTCGCGGCGTTTCGTCGAGTATTTTCCGGCTTTTGCTTTATTATTTGCGGCCGCGACATGGGGCCGCAGCGAGATTTCGTTCTCGCAATGGTTGCGGTACGATGGCCTCGCGTGGGGTGCTAGAAGTGCGGTCGTCGCGATAGCCATGCTGCTAGGTGCCTTTACGTTGGCTGATACCGTCACACAGGCGCGTCATGCCAAGCCGGTCGAGCGTTTTGCTGATGTTTCACAATGGTTACAAGCGCATACCGAACCGGGCGAAGCGATTTTCCATACAGATTGGGATGATTTTACGAGGTTGTTCTACTATAATACGCACAATACCTACCTCGTTGGTCTCGACCCGACTTATCTTGAACGGGCGGATATTGATTTGTGGAATATTTGGGTGGGCATTACACGGGGAGAAATTATCAACCCGTCGGCCATCATTTCATCCACATTCAATGCGCGCTATGTTGTCAGCGATACGTCACACCGACGCTTTGTTGACCGTGCTGAAGCTGACCCGAATATGCGTATGGTTTATCGCGACGCATATAGCTACGTCTGGGAAATCACTGTTGCTGATAATAGCGGGGGAGGGTTCGTTTCGGCTGCCTCATGAAATGCGGATATGATGATTGTCATCACACTACCGGATATTTCTACTGAAGACAGACTTCTAACACAGGCACGCGCAGGCGATCAAATCGCGATCATGGAAATTTATGAAAGCTATTTTTCACCTGTATATCAATATTTGCGAATGCGCGTTGAAAGTCGGCAAGAAGCTGAAGATATTGCCGGGGACGTGTTTCTCAAATTCATCGAGGCCGTCAAAGGTCGCAATGCGCCGCGTCATAGTCTGCGCGGGTGGCTGTTCAAAGTAGCGCGGACTGAGTTATCAAAACATTACGGTAAATCGAAACAATTTACGACGACAACGCTCGACGAGTGGCTGCCCGCTTCGGGGAATACAGAACCTGAAGTGATGTTTTTGCGTACCCTGCACACTGAACGCGCCCGGCACGCCCTTCGGATGCTGGCCGAGGAACAACAAGAGGTTTTGATACTTCGTTTTGGGCAGGCCCTCAGTTTACAAGAAACAGCCGACATCATGGGGAAAAGTGTAAGCGCGGTTAAGTCGTTGCAATTTCGTGCGGTCAACACCCTGCGAAAAATTCTCGGCGAGATGCAGGAAGGGTTGGCCGATGGCTGAATATGATTTTATCGAAGTCTTCAATGATTGTGTTGACCGTCTCGCGGCTGGTCAAACAGTCGAAGATTGCATTCGTCATTATCCGCAATATGCCAATGATTTGCGTCCGATGTTGGAAGCGGGGCAGATTGCACGTCGCGTATCGCCGTCGCCCGCCGAAGTCGCCCAGGCGCGAGATCGTGTTCGGTTTCAATTTGCTGACGCGGCGCGAAGTGTTCCTTCATCTTCACATCGGGCCGGCGCGGCATGGCGGCGTCTGCTGCCGTTAGCCGCGGTGTTGATACTGGTGTTTGTGGCATTTCTCTCCGGCATATACGCTTTTTCACAGCGGAGTATTCCGGGAGATGGATTGTATGGCATCAAGCGTTTGAGCGAGAATATCCGGCTTACCCTACCCGGTGATGAGGATGCCCTGCGTCGGTCATTTGAACAGCGCCGAGTTGATGAAGTGCAGTCGTTGTTCGCAGCAGGGCGCAGCGAAGTGTTCCGGTTTTCCGGTCGAGTCGAAGCGATTGATGAGACGATGTGGCGTGTTGCCATGTTGGACTTGTTGCTTACAGCGAACACTGTGATGACCGATGACATTGTCGTGGGCGATACCGTTGATGTCCGGGCGATGACGACCTCTCAACAGCAACTCGTCGCATTAGAAATAACATTGCGCGAGCGTGGCAAAGTGCAGCCGATTGCGTCGCCGACGCCATTGCCAACGGTGACTCATACGCATACGCCGGAAGTAACGGCAACACCATCGCCGACGAATACACCGACCGCAACAGCCACCGAGACTGCGACGGTTACAACCACAGCCACCGAAACCGCGACAGCGACACCGACCGCAACGGCAACGGTCACAGCGACAGCGACACAGACCGCCACCGAAACCGCGACGGCTACAGCGACAGCGACACAGACCGCCTCCAAAACCGCGACGGCTACGGCTACACAGACCGCGACGCCTACCGCCACATCATCGCCGACTCCGACAGTATCAGACACGCCTGCCGGATGTGTTCCCACACAACCGGAAGGATGGGTGATTTACAGTGTTCGTCCCGGCGATACGCTTTCCGCATTAGCAGCAGCGACGGGTACCACTGTGGCCGAGCTTGTCAATGTCAATTGCATCACGAATCCGTCTCTCGTTGTCACTGGTCAGCGTTTATTCTTGCCATTCACGCCGCCCGAGCAGGTTGTCCCGCCGCCGGATGGCAATGACAATAACAATGATAACGAAAGTATTGGCGGCAGTCCTGATAATAATGATAACGAAGCATCAGGGGGGAGTGGCGATTCCAATGATGATAACAACAATGACAACGAAAACTCAAATGAGGACGACGATTCCGACGACGATGATAATAGCAATACTAACGACAACAGCAATGATAATGACAATGATGATGATAGCGGCGGCAATCGTGGTTCTGGGGGTGGGGGCAGCGACGACAATAAGAACGATAACGAAAGTTCGGGGGGGAATAGCGGGCCCGGCAGTTGATAGTAAAATGCCCGGTTGTGACTTATAACCGGGCATATTTTTATCGTGATGATAGATTTTAATCGCGGCGCGACAGCAACGAGATGTAGTAGAGCAACTGTAGGATTGCCGTTGCTGCTGCGGCCACATACGTCAGGCCTGCTGCTCGTAAGACTTCTTTCGCGCCTGCTTCATCTTGTTGTGCCGCGAGCAATCCTGATTGGCGGAGCAGAATGATACCCCGACGACTCGCATCGAATTCAACCGGCAGAGTCAAAATCATGAAAACGACGACGACACCAAAGAAAATAATGCCGAGTTGAATCAGGTTGGTTGCGTTGAAGAACAGCCCCGCAAGAATCAGGCCGTATGCTGCCGTTGGGCTGATTTGCATCGCTGGGACGAGAAAGTTACGCATCCCAATCAGAATTGATCCTTGCTCATGCTGCTGTGCATGACCGAGTTCGTGAGCGACAATCGCCATCGATGCTACTGACGGTTTTGTCGCGACATCTTGCGATAAGCGCACCGTATGCGAACGCGGATCGTAGTGGTCGGTTAGTTGACCGGGTGCGCCCGGCGCTGCTTCAAGCCCGACCCGTCCGAGACCGGTGCGTGCCATGATGCGTTCCGCGACCTCAATACCGGTCATGCCCATGCTGTTTTGTCGTTTACTCCACTTACTATAAGCCTGCCGCACCATCAATTGTGCAAGACCTGTCAGCACAAGTGTTGGAATCAATACAAAGATGAAGTAATTTGAATCGAAGAAGAACATCTCCGTCACACCTCCTATACCAAGGCTGTCCTGATTATAGCGAACATTTTGCAAGAGAACTATCAGAAATTGCTAAGCAAAGCTATAGAAATTACGTGTTAATTGCGCCCAGCGTTGCGGTCAGCCCGGCGTAGTCATTGAATTCGAGTGGCAACAGGCAGTTGTCGATCAGACGTGTTCCCCCAAAGCGAACGGCCATCGAAAGCAAAAGTGGTGTGTCTGTCGGGGACTCCACTCGCTCAAGTGTCCTCGCGTCATTCAACGCGACGTATTCCACTTGTGCGAGTGCCTCAGTACGCAACGTATCGTGTGCTTTTTGCAGCAAGATTTTTGGTTGGCGTTCGCCGCTGCGATATGCTGCACCCACAACTTGTAGGGCGCGATAGAGCACGGGTGCTGCTTTGCGCTCATCCGCGTTTAGATAGCGATTGCGCGAACTCATGGCGAGGCCGTCAGCTTCTCGAATGGTCGGGTGAATTTTGATTTCAAGCGGGAAATTGAGATCATACGCCATGCGTCGAATGACGACAACTTGTTGGGCATCTTTTTGCCCGAAGTAGGCGCAGTCGGCCTGTGCAAGATTGAACAATTTCGCGACGACCGTCGCCACACCGCGAAAATGTTCTGGACGTTGTTTGCCTTCAAGTCCTTGTGCTACATCTTCGACGATGACATAAGTTTGGTAGCGTGCCGGATACATGACCTCCGGTGTCGGCGTGAATACGAGGTCAACGCCGCATTGTTCAAGCAAGCGTAAATCGCCCGGTAAATCTCGTGGGTAACGGTCGAGGTCTTCATTGGCCGCGAATTGTGTTGGATTGATGAAGATTGTCACGAGCACCGAGTCATTTTCAGACCGGGCGGTTTCGACTAATGCGAGATGCCCATCGTGCAACGCGCCCATCGTCGGCACGAGGCCAAGCGTGCCGGGAAGTTTTTTTCGTTGTTGTCGCAGCGCCTCAATTGCCTCAATGACTTGCACCGTTCTTCAACCTGTCTGCACGTAACTCGGCCAACACCTCCTCTTTCATGGTGAAGCTGTTTTCGGCGGTGGGGAAGCTGCGCGACCGCACATCATCGACATAATGCTCAATGGCTTCGCGCATCGCCTCGCCGAGTTTGGCATATTGTTTTGTGTGGCGCGGAATAAAGTCTTCGAACAAGCCGAGAATGTCGTGGAAAACCTGTACCTGTCCATCACAATGTGGCCCGGCGCCGATGCCAATTGTGGGGATGTGCAATTCTTCCGTCACCATTTGTGCGAGTGGCGCTGGGATGCTCTCCAGCACAAGGGCAAAGGCACCGGCTTCTTGAATGGCCGCAGCATCGTGGAGCAATTGCCGCGCCGAAGCGACATCTTTTCCTTGTAGGCGAAAGCCGCCAATCTTATTGACACTTTGTGGCATCAAGCCGATATGACCCATGACGGGAATGCCAGCTTGTACGACGCGCTTAATTGTCGGCGCCAACCATTCGCCGCCTTCCATTTTGACCGCGCTCGCCCCTGCTTCTTGCATGATGCGTGCTGCGTTGGTCATGGCTTGTTCAGTGCTGATGCTGTATGTCATAAAAGGCATATCGCCGACGATAAACGGACGTTCGGTTGTGCGGACGACAATTTCGCAATGATAAATTTCATGCTCAAGTGTGACCGGGACAGGATTAACGTGCCCTTGTATAACCATGCCCAATGTGTCTCCGACGAGAATCATGGGGACACCGGCGGCCTCGGCCACCCGAGCACTGGTCGCATCATACGCGGTGAGCATGACGAGTGGCTCACCGTCAGTGTACATTGTCTGAATATCACGAATAGTTAGTCGCATTGGAATCTTCCTTCCTCAATAGATTCGCTAGCGCATCTATCGAAACGCCTCTTGCTGCCACGAGAGGTAATGTGAGGCGAGCTAATTGTTTATACATTTCAAGCACCTCTCTATCTTGTTCTTGCAGCGCCTCAAGGTGGGCTTGAATGGTACCGACATCGTTACGGACTAATGCGCCCGTGAGTGCATCGCGTGCGCCGTGCTCGACCAAATTGTTGACCGTCGCGTTGAGCAATGTGTTGAGCGCCGTATCGGCGGCTTGCTGGTCTGCGCCCAATTCTGCCAACAGGGTTTGCGCGATGGCGTATAGAGTCACCGTATAATTACTTGCGATGGTTAATGCACAATGGTACAGGGATTTTTGTCCCGGTGGTATCACCATCGTATTCCCTTGTAGCGCGGTGACCATCTCCGTCAACCACGTCTGCAAGATGGCGTCGTCTGTCTCAACCGCAAATGTCGCGCCGGGCAAATACTGCATCGCTGTAGCAACATCTGCAAATGGAAATACCGGGTGTAAACTGCCGGTCAGCGCGCCATGATGCGCGAGTGCATTGAGCAAATCTTTCCCATGCGCACCGGAGGTATGTATAATCGCTTTGCCTTTCAAGTTGTCGCCGTTTGCTTGTTGTGTCAGCAAATTGGCGACGGATTCAATCGTGTCATCTGCCACAGTTAGCAATGTGATGTCGGCCTGTTGAACGGCTTCTATCGCACTTTGCGTACATGGTGCGTCTATATATTGTGCTAGCGTTTTGGCATGTTGTGGTGTTCGATTGTAGAGTGCGACAACACGATAGCCGTTGTCAGACCACAAACGTGCTAAGACGGTGCCGACTTTGCCGACTCCGATGAAGGCCAGTGTTGGTTTTGCATTTGATGCCATCGTCAGCCCTCCGGTGTAGGAAGCGGTTCGCTGATGCGAATAGTGACCACGCACTCGGCTCGCATTTCGCCCGCATCGTCGAAAACGACGAGTCGAAATTCGTACACGCCCGGTTGATAGAATGACGGCACGAGTTGCCCCAATATGCCCTCTTCCGGCATTCGTTCGTCGAAATCTTGCAAAATCGCATACGTATTGCCAGTAGACGGCCCTTTGAGTTCAAAGCGATAGAAGGCGAAGTTCGAGGCGTCTGCCGTGCCGATTACATCAATCATCTCATGGACAACCATGCCATTGGCCGGAATTTGCAATGTCGCACCGTCGTCGCACCCAACGACGGGCGGGGCTTCTTCTATCGTGCCAACGGGCGTCACGATGACAGCCGTACCATCGATAATGATTTCCGTTTGCACGCCGGGTATCGGGGTTGCGAATTCACCATCTGTTGGGCGTTGCTCGGCAGTGTCGCTCGATGTATCCAAATTAGGGACGACCACATTTTGGATGATGAACAGAATGATGGCGAGTTGTGCGACGATGAGCATCAGTGTCGCCGCACTGCCGCGTCTGCTGCGTGCGAGGCCTTGCTCCAATTCAAAAAATGTGGTTGTGTGTTCGCTGCGAGCACGCAACCAACGACGCCCGGCTATCACCGCGCCGACTCCCAGCAAAATGTACAAACCAGGTGCGATTTGACTGATGAATAGAAGCGCTTCCTTCATGTGCTGTTACGTGCCTTGACCAATTGGCGTTGGCGTGGGAATCGGTTCGCTGATGCGAATGTTGACCGTACACTCGGCTTGCACAGAATTGGTGACATCGAAGACAACCAGCCGGAATTCATAAAGGCCGGGCGTATAAAACGACGGCACAAATTGACCGAGCTGTGCCATCTCCGGCACATTTGATGTGAAGTCACGCAAGATGGCGAAATTTTCAAATGTTGCTGGGCCTTTGAGTTCAAAACGATAGAATGCGAAATCTTCAGCATTTGCGATGCCAATGACGTTGATGGGTTCGTGGACGACCATGCCATTGGCTGGCACCTGTAATTGGGCGCCGCCTTGACAACCGATGACGGGGGGGGCGGGTTCTAATGTGCCGACCGGCGTCGGGGTCAGCGTGGGGGTTTGTAATGGCCGCAGATTGAGTAAATCTTCGTTCAAGTCGATGCCGCTTGCATCAATCGGCGCTGCACCACCCGATGAACCCGGCACAGGGGTATTGAATTCGCCGTCCCGGACAATTTCTTCGATGGTTTGTGTCGTGTCTGTATTGGCGCGGACAGTCGGTGCGACAATCTGCTGAATACCGAATACGACTAATCCAAATTGCAACAGCAAGACCATCACGGTTGCATAATTGGCACGGCGATAACGGGCGAGGTTACGCTCAAAATTGTAATACGTTGCGCCATAATCGGCGCGTGCCCGCAGCCAATTGCGCCCGACGATGACGACAGCGACGCCGATCAGAATATAGAGACCTGTTGCTAATTGTTCGATAAAAAATACGAGATTACGCATCTTGATATAACCGCAAAACACCTTTCAGAATCGCTGTCAATTTTGGCACAATCATTGTGCCTGCGTCTAGCACTTCTTCATGACTTGCGTCCAAATCCGTATCGATTTCGCTGATAGCTTCGTTTGTGATGCCCGAACACGCCATCACCCGCATCCCAGCGTGGCGTGCAACAAGAACCTCGTGCGCTGTGGACATGCCGACGGCATCGCCGCCAATGATTCGCAGCATTCGTATTTCGGCAGGAGTCTCGAAGTTTGGCCCTGAAAGACAAACATAGACCCCTTCGTGTAATGTGATGTCATGCTCTGCGGCGACTTGCCGCGCAAGCTGCCGCAATTCTCTGTCGTAGCTTTGTGCCATGCCGATGAAACGCTCACCAATTGAAGCCTCGTTGGGGCCAATCAATGGGTTGGTGCCCGTCATGCCGACCAGATTGATGTGGTCATTCAACAGCATCAAATCACCAACCCGGAAGTTAGTGTTGAGGCCACCGGCGGCGTTGGTCAAAATCAATGTTTTGACACCGAGAAAGTGCATGATACGAATCGGAAATGTGATCTCTTGCGGTGTGTAACCCTCATAGAGATGCGCACGACCTTGTTGGGCAACGACGACATGCCCCTCCAATCGCCCGATGACCAATCGCCCGCTGTGTCCCTCTACGGTGGATTGCGGCCATCCCGGAATGTTTTCGTAGGGGATGATGACGCGGTCGTCGAGTGTGTCTGCCAATGTGCCCAAACCCGATCCCAGCACAAGACCGATTCGCGGCTCAAGTTGTGTCTGCTGCCGGATAACGGCAACTGCATTTTTATAGTCTTCGTGTGTATACGCCATAAATTGCCTCAGTGTATCTGGTATCTGGTGAATAATGAGTGAAATCTGTTTTATATAGCTTACCCTCAAAATCGAAAAACGTAAATTTTTGTGAATTTTTCCGAAAAAATT
>RFIA01000144.1 GCA_003695675.1 Chloroflexota bacterium | reverse complement strand
TTGCCTTGTTCAAAGCTCGCTCGAATGACGCCGAGCGCCGTGCCATAATCGACGGTTGCCAAGGCGCCGGTATTACAATGATGCAGAATGGTCGCGCCGTCTTTGATGAGCGCCGCGCCATTTGTGCCCATTTGCCGATTGATGGCGACATCTTCATCGGCGATGCGTTGCGCTTCTTCGAGCAGCTTTTCACGCAGCGCGCCCGGTTGCTTGAATTCGCTGTGCCTTGCGACTGTGAGCATACGATCTACCGCCCATGCGAGATTGACGGCCGTCGGGCGTGCAGCTTTGAGGGTGTTCCCCGCTTTTTGTAGATCGTCGATGAGCGCATCAATTGTGGTGGCCGTGCTTTGTTGTGCAGCGAGCGCCATCCCGAACGCAGCCGCGCTGCCGATGGCTGGCGCACCACGAACTGTCATATCGGTAATCGCTGCCGCGACCGCTTGATAATCTTCAAGTTCCACAAATTCAAGCTGCCATGGGATGCGCTTTTGGTCAATCATGCGAACTTTGCCGTCGTGCCATTCAACTGTGCGCATTGTGCCTCGCCGCCTTTCTGTGTTGTCAAGTGTTGAGAGACACATAGTATGTGGAGGAACGCCATTCGGCAAGTATTTTGTTTGATTATGTGCAAAATAAAACGAGCTGCCCGTTGCGCAGCCCGTTATTGGGTGCGATTTGATCGCAATTGGTCAACTGTTTGTGCTCAATGCTGCATCGACCATCGTCGCCAAGGTGTCGTAATCAATGCTGCCGCGTCGAATCTCTTGCCCGTCAAGTGACGGCCATTGCGGTCTGCCATTGTTGAAGCGGAACATGATGGTCGGGGTGCTTTGTACACCGAGTTGCCGCCCCAACGATTGGTCAACGTTCACTTGTGATGCTGACGATACGCAACTGAGTAAGGCACTTGTGTCGATATTGAGACGCTCCGCGACAGCACTTCCTGCGGTGTCATTGATGAGACCTCTGCGCCCCATGTCGAAGAGAACATCATGTGCTTCCCAAAACGACCCGGGATGCACGGTGTCTGCGCATTCGGCTATTTGTGCCGCATAAGGTGAGATTGTCGGGCTGATAACAGGGAAGAAGCGATATTCAAATCGGGCTTTGCCGGTGCTCACATAATTTTCGATGAATGGATCAACCGTTGCTTCAGTGAAATCTTGGCAATGCGGGCATAGAAAATCTTCAAATGCAACGACGGTAATCGGAGCATCTGGGTCGCCTAATACGAAAGCGCCGTCTTCAGTGCGGGATTGGGTAATGGACTCGTATAGACTGTCCGATGCAGAATTGCCGTTTAAGATGAGCACGCCAACAACAATGATGGCAACTGCTGCTACAACAATACCCACGATGGTCAACTGTGAACGCGACATGCGTTGGAAATTCCTTTCAAATATCCGCTTATTACAGTATGCTTAAACTTACTACGCGATGAGCACGGCTCACAAATGTTGAATGTCATCTATCACTACTGATAGGTGGCATATCATAATCCATCATATTGATGCGATTTGGAACTCGTATCGATGCAGTTCTTGTCATTATAATGCGTATGGCCAAATACTTCAATCGAGCAAGGAGTTCGGAATGCGGGCAATCGACATTATTGAAAAGAAACGTGACGGCTTGTCGCTCAGCGAGGACGAAATCAAGTGGTTTGTCGATGCCTATGTTCGCGACGAGATTCCCGATTATCAGGCGGCGGCGTTTTTGATGGCTGTCTACTTACGCGGCATGTCTCGCGAAGAGACCGTGCATTTGACGATGGCGATGGCGCATTCCGGCGATGTGCTTGACCTTTCCGGCATTATTGATTACGCCGTCGATAAGCACTCGTCTGGCGGCGTGGGCGACAAAACGACGCTCGTTGTTCTGCCGCTTGTGGCGGCTTGCGGCGTGCCGGTCGCCAAGATGAGCGGGCGCGGTCTCGGTTTTTCGGGCGGCACACTCGACAAGCTCGAATCGATTCCCGGTTACAATGTCAATCTGACGGAAACACAATTCTTGCACAATGCCAAAGACCCCGGCATTGTCCTCGCCGGGCAGACACGTCAACTTGCCCCGGCGGACGGCAAGCTCTATGCTTTGCGCGATGTCACGGCGACGGTGTCGAGTTTGCCTTTAATTGCCAGCAGTATCATGAGCAAGAAAATCGCGGCAGGCGCCCAAGGAATCGTGCTCGATGTGAAGGTGGGTCGTGGCGCTTTCATGACGAATCTTGAGCAGGCGAAAAATCTTGCCCAGATTATGGTTGATATTGGCGTCGATGCCGGGCGCGATATGGTGGCGGTGATTTCGGATATGAATCAGCCGTTGGGTGTCGCTGTCGGCAATGCGCTTGAGATGGCCGAAGCGGTTGAAACTTTGCACGGTGGCGGGCCGAAAGATTTTCGCGAGCATTGTCTCAAAGTGGCCGGTCACATGTTGGAACTCGCCGGGCGGGGCAGGCAATGGACAGAGGGGGATGAGGTGCGCTCGTTGCTGATCGACAAACTTGAAAATGGTCAAGCATTGGCAAAGTTCAAAGCGCTTGTTGCTGCACAGGGTGGCGATGTGCGCGTGATCGACGATCCGACGTTGCTGCCACAGACGAAGATCGTTGAGGCGTTCAAATCAAAGCGTGACGGGTATCTCTCACAAGTCGCGGCGGACGACATAGCGTGGGCGGCTTTTGGTCTCGGCGCGGGGCGCGAGAAAAAAGGCGATCCGATTGATCTTGCCGTTGGTCTCAAGATTTATGTGAATGTTGGCGACCGAGTTGCAGCAGGAGACACACTCGCGACCATTTATGCCAATGACGAGTCGAAACTTGAGGCGTGTCGGCAGCGTTTGCAAGGCGCATTTGCCTACAGCGATACGCCGGTCGAACCCTTGCCATTATTTTACGACACGCTCTACGGGAAGCAGGCGTCCGTTTGAATCATGGCGAAAGATATTGACCGGCGCATCAATCCAATAACCGGACTCAAAGCTGATTTCTCCGCTCAGTCCCGCATAAGTTTTCATTTCGATTTGATGAGTCAATTCGGCGCGGCTGAGGCTAGGATTTTGCCGGATGATTTCAGCGACCATTCCAAAAACGTCATACGTGAGTGTGGCTAGCAAGCCCGGTTGCGGCGCGAAGGGGTCACTAGTGACATAGGCCTCAGCGAATGTTTCATCGGGCAGGTTGCCACTCGTCACAATCGTAACGCCTTCGAGATTATCTTCTAATCGGACGAATTGCTCAAGGGCTAGCGACTCGTCACCGACGATAGCCTGATGATCCGCGTCTGCGGTGAATGTCGCGAGAATATCGTTGTATTCGATGTTTGCCAGAAAGAACACATTGTTTGATTGTGGCGCACTGTCCGAGTATCCCACAACGAGTGCAGGTAAATCGCCCAATGCCAATTGCACTTGCGGCGCTGTCGCTTCACGACCGAGTAAGATGACGGCACGCACTTGCTCGTCCTCTGCTAATGCGGCTGCTCGTTGTGTCGCGAGTTCGACACTGCCGCCATCATCGACGGCGAGCAATTCAATCTGTTGTTCGCTATGCTGCGTGTTGAGAGCGAGGCGGGCGGCGAATAATGCGTCGTAACCGACTGCGCGGTAACGCCCCTCGAATGGCGCGAGTAACCCCACACGAATCACCTCGCCGCTTTGCGAGACGGCGCAGGCGCTTGCGATGAACATCACAACGCTGAAGATGAACAAGCGTTTAGCATCCATTGGCGAGATGCTCGTCAAATGTGATGGCGAAGTTGTGATAGCCACTGCCATCGCACATTGCCCTGAAATAGATGTACGGTGACTCGGCAGGGTAGACGGCTGCCCGTATCGCGTCAATGCCGGGATTGGCTATCGGGCCTGGCGGTAAATCTGTGTTTAAGTACGTGTTGTAGGCAGAAATCACATTGCTGTAATCCTCCACAGTGATTTGCGGCCACCATGTGTTGTCCTTAAATCCAATTGCGTATTGTACTGTTGGGTCGGCGTCGAGTTTAAGGCCGTTTGCCAGCCGATTGCGATAGACACTCGCAATCAGCGGGTGTTCGTCGTTGTGGACAGCCTCGCGCTCAATGATGGAAGCCAACGTCACAACCTCGTACATCGTCAAACCCTGTGCGGCTGCATCTGCAATTAATTGTGTGCCAACTTTTTCTCTGAATGTCTCCAACAAAATGTCTCGCAGCATGACGGGAGTCACCTCCGCGGGGAGTTGATAGGTGTCGGGATACATGAAGCCTTCCAACGAGACGCCCGGCGGTAAACCGATTTGTGCTGCAAAGTCGGCGTCAAAGTTGGCACCTGCACGGGTTACTGCGAGAAAGTCTGCGCCAGTGAAATCGAAGAAGTTGCTTTGGTCGATTGCTTGGGCGACCTCTTCCAGTCGCCAGCCTTCGAGAATGCGGAACGGAATCACACTGCTGGCCGAGTCCGTCAAGGCGACGGCGATGTCCGGAATTGTTTGTGTTTGATTCAGAAAGTAGACACCAGCTTCAAGTTGTGTATCGAGATTGGTGATGCGAACATAATCGACGAACAAATCCGCATCGCTAATCAGATTGTTGAGGGCGAGACGTTGTGCAATAATTCCTGGCGTGTCCCCCACCTCCACATGAAAACGGATCGGGGTGGCATTGTTGCTCATGGGGCGGTTGAGGTCGTTGTCGCGGCGTGATACTTGAAAACGCAGCCACTCAGTGCGTAATGTTTCTGAAATCGAATCGCCACCAACGACGATGATGACGCCAACGCACAAGACAGCGACGATGCCAAATCCGGTTATGGCGAGGGCTAAGATTTTAATGAGACGGCTCACCGAGATGATTTCCTTTTGTTGGACACATATTGGTGATTGTATTGAATTTGATGGGTGATGGGCAAGGGGAGAAAGCGGCGTGTACCCGACGCTGCCGACGCATATTATTGCGGCGGTTCGGCAAGGCCGTCCCGCACAGCGTCGAGATAACTCTGCAAGATGACGCGCGCCGCGAGATCATCAATCGGGGCGTCGTGTTTCCGCTTCTGTCTCTTGCCCAATTCGCGGGCGTCAACGCTCGACAATTGCTCATCCCACAGTGTAATCGGCAAATCGGTCGTCTGCGCGAAGCGCTCAACCCACAGCCGGACGGTGTCTGCCTGTGTATGTTGGTCGGGTTTCGCATCGAGGTCGAGGGGTAGCCCAACGACAAATCCGACTGCATCATGTTCTGCCGCAATCTGATTGATGCGTTCAAAATCTTCACGTTTGGACTTCCGTTTGATGATGGTCAGCTCTCGCGCCATCAAACCAGAAGCATCGCTCACGGCGAGGCCGATACGCTTGATTCCATGATCGATTCCGATGAGACGTCCTCTTACCACAATCAACGCTCTTGGACAACAATCGAGATGCGCATTGGAAGCATCGGCAGCTGACCGAACCAATCCGGCGTCAAATTGATAACGGGAGGAGCATCATCGGCGAGATCGTATTCATTTTCGAGAAATGCCAGCGCTTCTTCGACAGACAGCCCCGCAATTTGATCTTGTATTTGTGCAGTATTGATTTCTTCAACGATTGCGCCTGTCCCCGTCATCGTGAAGTGAATGCGATTGTTGTCAAGATTTTCTGCCGGGCCGCGTTCATAATTCACGCTCTCAGGTCGAACAATATGCCCCGCGGGGATTTGTTGCGCGAGTTGCGCGAATGCGATTTGTCGGCCAAGTTGCTCGTTGACGGTTGTCGCTTCGACAATTGCACGCATTGTCAGGGTGAGTGTATCCGCCACATCGCCGACTTCAGCGCTGAAGGTTGTCCAATCGCTGCGCTCTTCGGCGATGTGTACAGTCTCGATGATGATGAATTGCGTGTCGCTCAAGCGCGGCAGTATCTCTGTGAAAGCGCGTGATTGAATTTGTTGGCGCACGATTGCCAGCAAGCGCTCACGATCTTCTTCAGTGACGACGGCTACGGTGCGGCTTTCTCCGCCCGTAGTTGGTGCAAGATTGCGAACGGTAATCACATTCGCAAGTGGGCCGATGACTGTGTTAATCATGCCGCTATCGACATTGCCCGCTTCGCCACTTGCGCCCCCCAATGCTTCAATCGGCACTTCTAATTGATTGCCGACACCGCTTTCCAGTCGTGCATCTTCTGTTGTTCTGAACAGGACGGGCGTCCCAGCGCTCGTACTCACCGTGGTGCCGGCCGGTAATATCACCGGACTGTCCGTCTGATTGATGACGACGATTGAACCGGTCGCCGGGACATTGCCGAGGTCTTGACTGCCCGTCGTTTGTGTCGTGCCAACCTCTTCCACTTCAACGCGCAAGACGGTCGCGGGGATGATTCCGCTTTCGACATCAATTGCTGTTGAATTGGTATCAGCGACGACATCGACTGTAATTTGTACGAGATTGCTTGCCGGTGTCAATGTGACCGTTGCGCCGGGCAGTACGATATAGACGAGACCGAGTGTGACGATTCCCAGCAAGAGAAGCACGAATAAACGCGCTGCGTAGCGCCGCTCGCGCGAACTTCGCGATGGCGCCTTCGTGCGCGTTCGGCTGGCGACTTCTTCCAAGGCTTCAGGTTCGGGTTCGTCTTCAGGGCGTTGGTCTCGGTTGGTAAATACTTTTGAACGGCCACGTTTCCAACGTCCGCGTTCGCTCGCGCCAACTGTCTCGAAAGTGCTGATGTTCATCTCTGTCGCGTGCTTGACGACTTGCGGGTCGTGTGTCACAAGAGCGAGTCGAATCGAGCGCCGCATCGCCTCGCGTTGGATCAAAACGAGATCGAGTTTGCGCCTGAGTACCGTCCCCTGCTCCGGCCATATCAGCAGCACATTTTTGCCCCGCAGTGGCGTGATACGGTCACGGACACTGATGGCGTCGTCACCTTGCTCAAGCTGAATAAATTCTGGACGTTTTCCCATTATGACTGACGTGAATTATGTTTGATAATTTTCAGCAATGATTCGCGATGCCTGATTGAGCGCTTCGGGTAATTTGCTGCTGTCTTTGCCGCCAGCTTGTGCCATTGTCGGGCGACCACCCCCACCGCCCCCGATGATACCCGCAATCGGTTTGATGAGTTTGCCCGCGTGTAGCCCTTGTTTGGTCAGGTCGTCGGTGACGGCGACGATCAGTTGCGGGTGGTCATCAACCACACTGCCGATAACCATCACGCCGCTTTCAACTTTGCTGCGAAACCAATCCGACATTTCGCGCAAGGTTTCCATCGGGACATCATCGACTTGCGCGATGAGTGTTGGCACGCCGTTGCCATGATCGATTTGCTCAACCATCTGCGAGAATTTTTGTCGTGCGAGGTCACGTTGCAGTCGTTCGATGTGTCGACGTTGTGTCGTCAACTCATCTTGAATAGTTGCGACACGTTGTACGATGTTATCCGGCGTAGTGCCGAGTTGGGCAGCGACATGATGAATGGTATCGATTTGTCGATTGATGTAATCCAATGCACCTTGTCCGGTCAAGGCTTCAATGCGGCGAATACCAGCGCTGACACTGCCCTCACTGACGATGATGAATGGCCCGATCTCCGAAGTTTCTTTGACATGAATGCCGCCACACAATTCATAGCTGTAGCGGTTGCCATTTTGCGCAATCACAATCGTGCGGACACGGTCGCCGTATTTTTCCCCGAAGAGTGCCATGGCGCCTTCTTCCCGCGCTTGCTTGAGCGATTTTTCTTCAGCGACAACCGGGAAGTTCGCCAGAATAATCTCGTTGACTTCAGTCTCAATATCTTTGAGCGCGTCCTTGTTGACTTTTTCGTGATGGGAGAAGTCGAAGCGTAATCTGTCCGGCGCGACGAGTGAGCCGCGTTGCTCAACATGGGTGCCGAGTCGATTGCGTAACGCCGCGTGGAGTAAGTGCGTGCCGGTGTGATTGCGGGTGATGTGCGTTCGTCGGGTCATATCGACTTCGCCATGAGCGCTGTCCCCAACTTGTGGCGCACCCTCAACGATTTCGCCGACGTGGACGATCAAACCGGGCACAGGTCGTCGCATATCTTCGACCTCGAATACCCAGCCGTCACCACGGATGATGCCGGTATCGCTGACCTGACCACCGGCCTCGACATAAAATGGTGTCGTACTCATGACAAGTTCGGCCTTTTCGCCAGTGATGACTTGTTCGACACGCTGCCCATTTTGGATCAGCGCGATGATTTGATCATCGATAACCGGCTCGGCATACGGGGTGTATATCACGCCCTCTTCGCCGAGCAAGCCTTCGCTTTGTAATTCATCTAGGATTCGTGCATAATCCTCAACTGACGCGATTTCACCGAGGGCTTGCCCACCGCCGCTAATCTCTGAATGACGATCTTCTTCGGCTTGGAAACCGGCCATGTCAACTGTCATGCCGCGTTCTTCGACAATATCTTTCGTCACCTGAATCGGTAGGCCGAGTGTCGCCTTGAGATAAAATGCCGACTTGCCGGGAAGTTGTGTGCGTCCGTCTTTTTCGAGTGCGTCAAGTTCGGCATCAAGTTCTGTTAATCCGCGTTCGAGAGTGCGCAGAAAACGCATTTCTTCTTGCGTAATCGCTTGTTTGATGTACTCGGCGCGTTCAACAAGTTCGGTATAATGCCCCCCCATAACATCAATGACGGCATCGGCTATTTGACCGAGAAATGGTTCATTAAAGCCGAGCTTTTTACCGAAGCGTGCCGCACGTCGCAGGACAAGACGGGTGATTGCATTACGGCCTTTGGCACCCGGTAGGACGCTGTCCGAAATCAAGAAGACCGCCGCTCGTAAGTGGTCAGCAATCACGCGATAGGGGATGATATTGGCGTCGCGTTCTTCGTCGCTGTCGCCGGTGAGTTGTTGCGTCGCTTCGATGATTGACATGAACAGGTCAGTCTCATAATTGCTGCTAACGCCATTCAACACACTCGTGACGCGCTCTAATCCCATACCCGTGTCCACGCCCGGATTCGGCAAAGGTTTATCCCATTGGCCGGTATGCTCTGGGTCGGATTGTGTGCGGTTGAACTGCATGAAGACCAAATTCCAAACTTCGATGAAGCGGTCACTGTCCGCTTGTAAATCGGGGATGATGCTGTCGATGCCACGCTCTGGATGAAAATCCCAAAAGATTTCGCTGTTCGGTCCGCATGGGCCGGTTTCGGCCATTTGCCAGAAATTGTCCTTCGGCCCCATCCGTGCGATACGGCGTGGATCGATGCCGATTTCTTTCGTCCACAGGTCGTAACTTTCGTCATCCTTTTCATAAATGGTGAAGGCAAGGCGGTCGGGCGGCATTTCAAAAACTTGTGTCAACAGTTGATAGGCGAACTGCATTGCCTCAAGTTTGAAGTAGTCCCCGCCAAAGCTGAAGTTGCCGAGCATCTCGAAGAATGTGTGATGGCGTGGCGATGGCCCGACCTCTTCAAGATCATTGTGCTTACCGCTCACGCGCATACATTTTTGTGATGTGGTGGCGCGGCTGTAATCGCGATGTTCCAAACCCAGAAATGCGTCTTTGAATTGCACCATGCCTGAATTCGTGAATAACAGCGTTGGGTCATTGGCCGGAACAAGCGATGACGAAGCCACTCGACGGTGACCGTGTTCCTCGAAAAATGATAAAAATGTTTCGCGCACTTCTGCGCTGGTCATTGCCTTCATGCGATTTTATCGTCCCCGATGACAGTGGCTTTCACTGGAAAAAATTATAGACTCTATAAAATTGCCCAACAAGGTTATACTTGGCAAGTTTGAGATACCTTGATTATATGCAGGAAAAAGCACAATGCCAACAATAGATGAGCAAGTTGAAATCTTGATGTCGGGTACAGCTTATGGTGACCCAAAGACCAAAGAGAATATGACGCGCGAGTTGCGCGAACGATTGATGCTGGCGGAAAAAGAAGGCCGCCCGTTGCGTGTGTATTGCGGCTACGATCCGCGTACCGCCGACCTGCATCTCGGCCACACCATCACAATGCGCAAGCTGCGGCAATTTCAAGAATTGGGGCATGACGTCACCTTTTTGATTGGCACATTCACCAGTTTAATCGGTGATCCTTCTGACAAAGAACAAGCACGCGACCAATTGACCGCCGAACAAGTGGACGAGAATGCGAGGACGTATGCCGAACAAGCATTCAAAATTCTCGACCGCGACTTGACCCGTGTGCGTCGTAACGACGAATGGCTTTCGACACTCGATTTTGCAGATATTATTCGGTTAGCGAGCAATTTCACGGTACAACAATTCTTGGTGCGCGAAAACTTCAGCAAGCGCCTTGATGAAGGGGAACCGATCTATCTGCATGAATTGTTCTATGGTTTGATGCAGGGTTATGACGCCGTTGCTCAAGAAGCCGATGTACAAGTTGGTGGGCAAGATCAATTGTTCAATATTTTGATCGCCGGTCGCAAATTGCAAGAAGCACTCGGTCAGCGACCACAAATCGCCATCATCATGGGCGAGAGCCTGCCGGGTACGGATGGCGAGATCAAGATGAGTAAAAGTCTCGGTAATCATATCCCCCTGTTGGCCGAACCGTGGGACATGTTTGGCAAAGTGATGAGCTTGCCGGACAAGACCCTCTTGATCTATCACAAATTGATTCTTGGTTGGTCGCCACAGCAACTCAAGGAACTCGAAGAAGGACTTGCTTCTGGTAAATTGCACCCCAATGAAGAAAAAATGCGGCTTGCACGCGAGATTGTCACGATTTTCCACGATGCTGATGCTGCTGAAGCGGCGCAAAAACGTTGGGATGAAGTCTACCGGAGTGGCGGTGATGGTGTTCCAGAAGATATGCCGGAAGAACCGATTGGTGCGGATGAGCGCATTTTGGATATTTTGCGCCGTCTCGATATGGTTGAAAGCAGCAGCGAGGCCAAGCGCCTCATGAAGCAGAATGGCATCCGCCTCAACCAAAAACCAGTGACCGATGCACAGGCGACGGTTTCGCCAGATATGTTGCCCGCCGTGTTACAGGTTGGGCGGCGCAAGTTTGTCCGGCTTGTTGATGGGGATTGACGAACGGTCGTCGTCCTTAAAAAGCGAAAGAGGTCGAGCGAAACGCCCGACCTCTTTTATTTTGTGATGAAAATAGGCGCGACTTAACCCGCCGGTTCGGTATCCACAATCACGCTGATGTTGCTTGAGGCGAGACCCGCTATGCCGATGAAGTAATGTTTGCCCGGCGCAAGCGTGATGTCGTCAAAGGTTGCGACTGATGTGTCGGGGTCGTTGAACAACGTTACGTTGAGATCGTAAGTGCCGCTAATAATGTCAACTGAGCCAGCACCATCATTGTCACCGAGTGTTCCGGGGAAGCCCAATGTTTGGATGAGCGTCGTGCCGTCCGCAAGTTGTAAATTGATCGGGCTGTCGCCACTTGCAAGCGCGTTGAATAACGTCACGCGGGTTTCACCCGGCGCAATCGGGCTGAAGTCTTCGACAATCGCCTGAAGACCGGCGTTGCCGGTATTTTCAGCGCCAACCGCCGCCAACGTCACCCAGTCGCCGCCATTAAGCGCAACGTCAACCGGGCCGATTACAGCATCGCCCAGCGAAGCGCCAGCAGGGGCAACGGCGATACTATAAGAACCTGATGGCACAGACACCCACTCGCTCACATTGCCGAAATCGAGCACACCCACATCGCTGCTGACTTCACCATTGATGTAAATATCAACTTCGTCAATACCCGGCGCGAAGTGCGCAACGCGAATCGCGACATCGCCTTCTGTGATAACGACCGCATCTGCTTCGTCGGATGTTTCTTCTTCAACCGCTGCTTCGCCTTCGTCTGCGGCGGCTGCGGCGGCCTCTTCAGCAGAGGGAACGTCCGCACCTAGTTCGGTGTCCACAATCACAGTGATATTGCTCGAAGCGAGGCCGGCGGTCGTGATGAAGTAATGCTTGCCCGATGCGAGTGTGATGCCCTCAAATGTTGCCAATGTGGTGTCCGGATTGTCGGAAAAGGTCACAGCGAGATCATACGTTCCAGAGACAATATCAACCGAAGCAACGCCGTCATTGTCGCCGAGTGTGCCGGGGAAACCGAGTGTTTGGATGAGAACGTTGTCGTCGCCAACTTGTAGATTGATCGGTCGGCCACCACTCGCAAGCGCATTGAATAACGTCACACGGGTTTCGCCGGTGGCGATGGGGCTAAAGTCTTCGACAATGGCCTGCAAGCCCGCATTGCCGGTATTCTCGGCGCCAACAGCCGCTAGTGTGACCCACGAGCCAGCGCTCAAATCGACATTGATCGGGCCGCGTATCGCATCATTCAATGACGTGCCTGCGGGGGCAACGGCGACGCTGTATGTGCCGGCTGGGACGGAAATCCATCCAGAAATGTCGCCAAAGTCTAACACGCCAATAGCGCCACTGGCCTCACCATTGAGGTAGACATCGACCTCATCGGCACCCGGCGCTAAGTGAGCCGCACGAATTTGGGCCATGTCAGTGTCTTGTGCGAATACAAATGTACTGAATGGAATCAGTAAGATGAGCAAAAACGCAGTTAGAATTAATTTTCGCATGGGCTTTCTCCTTAAATTGCGTATGAATTTAATGCAAATTTCATTTTAAGCGGTGTAAGTATTTTATAACAAGTGGACTATTCGGCTATTTGGATATTTTGTTATTGAGTCTGCAACGGTGTGGTCAGCAACAACGTCAAACTGGCTGCAAAAAGAAACCCGATCATGATCCATTCAAATGCTGTTGGATTAATCCAATCGATCAGTTTTCGACCGAGCCACACACCAATCGGGATGAGTGGTGCAGCCCATAGACTTCGTGCGATTAACGCAAAATCAAAATTCGTCGTTGTTTCTAATCCTATCATATCAGCCGATAAAATGCCTAGAAATTTAAGGCCATTTACAATCGCGAAGAATAATGTCGATGTGCCAATGAAGACACGCGGCGACAGATTTTGTAACAACATATATGCAGTAAATGGTGGCGAACCGGTATTGGCCAATGCCGATGCGAAACCAGCAACGCCACCGGTAAGATACCCATGCCAATTGGCGGGGCGATAATTCATCGAGACCAGATAGGTGCTGCTGAGTTTGTACCCGATGACGAGGAGTGCGGCGACGCCGAGAATACGTCGCAGGGCGATATCGGGCAAGGTCGTCAACAACAATAATCCTAGCGCAACACCAACAACAGCCGGTAGCAAGAGAAGCCGTATCTGTCGCTCATCCCAGTCGTGCCAGTAAATGCGTAGGGCAAACGCATCGCCGAACATCAAGAACGGCAGTGAGATGCTGATGGCTTGCGGGACGGTGAGCACTTGACTGAGCAATGGCACTGTCAGCGCGACGGGGATAGGCCCGCCCAAACCACCTTTTGAAAGCCCGATGAAAAAATTGACGAGCGCCATGATGATGAAAAACTTCAGCGATATTTCCATGTGTACGATTTGATTGAGTCTATGATTTGTGTCGATAAATAACAAATGCACAACAACCATTGTTGTGCATTAGAGCAGCAAAATATGCCTGAGAAGTGGATGCCTGATTTTTTAGTCTTGATTACGGTGTGTCCATGTGAGATATTCGCGTACTTGAAGATCGGTGTGGCGAATTTTCATCGCGAGGTCGGCGGCGAGATTGCGCATCAAGCGGTAACCCATTTGTGGATACGTGTCGCACAGCAGCATTAATTTATCTCGTGGGATGACAATCAAGCGAGTGTCTTGTTGGGAGCAACGCGCCCGTGCAGACCGCAATCCTTGATCGACAAGCGAAACTTCGCCGAAAGACTGCCCACGCCGTAAGGTTGCAATCGTTTGCGCCTCTGCTGGCGATTGGTTTTCTTGCTTGCCAACGAGGGCTGGGTTGACCTGTATTTCGATCTCACCATTCGCTATGATATATAATTCATCGCCCGGCGTGTTTTCTTCAAAGACAACATCGCCAGCCTGATAATGTCTTTCAGAGCAAATCGATCCGACCAGTTCGAGTTGTGTATTGCTTAATTCGTAAAAAATGTCTGCTTGCTTAAGGACCGTTACGACAGACATTCACCACTCCTATTCGTATTTATCTGGTCAATTAGAATATGATTGCAACGATTGTTGATTTCATTTTAGCATACTCATGACGTTTACTGCCAGTTAAGTTTGATATTTTGTGGTTAGAGTTGACTTGCGGCAGCAAGCCTCTTGTCTTCTATGTGTTTTCATTCCAACAATTTATGGGGAGAGCTTCATGGTCGATTTCACAATTGATGAATTGATAAGCGTTTGTATTTCGCGGCAGGTGGTTGACGGTGAAGTTTTGGCGCAGGGTATCAATACGCCGCTCGTTATGGCTGGATTTATTCTCGCACAATGTACCCACGCGCCCGATGTGCGTTTTGCTTCGGCGATAGGGCAGGGATTGTGTCAGGATTGGGCTTCGCCGGGCATCAGCCGCATCGAACAATTGTGGTTGGACAAAGCGCTGATTCATGTCGGCTTTGCGACTGCGGCGGCAGACTTGTTGCCTAAATATAATCCAAAAGAATTTTTTCGACCAGCACAGGTTGACGCGCTGGGCAATTTTAACAATGTAGCATTTGGCCGAGACTATCAACACCCGCGTATGCGTTTACCCGGCACGGGGGGCATTCCCGATGTCACGACTTATTCAAGCCATGTGTATTTGTATGTGCCGCGTCACTCGCGGGTGACGTTTGTCGAGCAGGTTGATTTTATCAGCGGTCTGGGACATGTACCGCAGCGAAAGCGTGGTAGTGGCCCACTCTATTTGGTGAGCGATCTTGGTCAATTTGATTGGGCGAACGGTCGGATGCGGCTTGTCACTTATCATCCCGGTGTGACGATAGAACGCATTCAAAAAAAGACGGGCTTTGAATTAGAAATTGCGTCGGATGTACATGAAACGTTGCCGCCAACTGCCGAAGAAATCCGCTTGTTGCGCGAGAAAATTGATCCGCGTGGCGTGCGAAAATTGGAAATACTCGGCGGGAGCGCACGCAAAGAATTATTGCGAGACATCCTCCAACATGAGGATGTTCTCTAATTGGCCGTGAGTGTCCAATCTTGCAGTGTTAAGAAACGATCTGCCGGTCTGCTCATCAAGCGGGGCAATTGAACATTTTCGATATGTGGCGCGGTGATGTAGCTGAATAAGGGATAGTAAAGCGGAATGGCGATAGAACGCTCGGCGAATTCGCGCTGGAAGTTGGCATAATGTACGACGCGATTGAGACCGTTGGGGTCACGCCGGGCGCGTTCCAACCATTCGCTGATGCCTCTGTCATCGACGCCGCCATAATTTTTACCATCAGGGAATTGTCCTTGATCCCAAAACATATATACATCGGGGTCTGCGCTGCCGCCTAGCGAGAGTTCGACAATGGCGGCATCAAATTCGGCTGAGGACAGCCGCTCTTGATAGGTCGTTTCATTTTGGACATCAAGCTGCACATCGACCCCATACAATGCCCACTGTGCCTGAATTTCATTGGCGATGGCACGAAGACTTTCGTCGTCCGGTATGAGGAGTGAAAATGTGAGTAACGCCTCGCTGCTGGGTTGATTCCCCGCTTCTTCGACAAGCGTATCTTGTTCATCCGTTTCGGCAGTGTCAGTTTCATCTTCGGGTTGGGGGATATTTGCGGTTGCCAACAATTGTCGTGCGAGGTCAGGATTGTAGGGTGTTGTGCCGATGTCAACATAAGCCCACGACCCCGGCAGCAATGGACTGTTCGCGGCGACAGCGAGGTTCGACAAATGCCGCTCAATGATCTGTGCGCGGTTGAGGCCGACTTCAAGCGCTTGACGGACACGTTGTTCGCGGAAGAAGGCGACATCATCATCGACCCAATTGAAAATGAGCATACCCACTGTCGGCTCAAGTGCGCTGTGCAGCGTGCCGTTAACCTGTCGCAAGATGCGGCGTTCATTGCGATTGCGTGCGGCCAAGCCATCAACACCGCCGGATTGAAAGGCTTGCAAAGCCACATCGAACGATTCGTAAATTTGAAAGTGTATTCGGTCGATTGCGAAACCCTGCTG
>RFIA01000013.1 GCA_003695675.1 Chloroflexota bacterium | reverse complement strand
CCTTCAGGGCATTGCACGCAATGCCCCAACGGAACGATTGCTCTGCGTTGGCGTCACTTGATTCCGCATCAATCTATGAAATGTCAACACAACCTAGACAGTTGAGAAGCGCAAGTGTGACCGAATTGCCGTGAATCATATATGTTAGATGTGCCAGAATGTGCGTCATGCAACAAGATTTGGTACAATAGGCGAGGCGGTTTCCGAACCGCTTTTATGTACATCGTGAACAACGAAGAGAGCTTTATTTTGGAAACAGTCATCACAATCGATCATGTCACGAAAAAGTTTCAAAGTGCCGACAGCGGTACTGTTCATGCGCTTGATGATATTCAACTCGACATCGGGCGTGGCGAATTCATCTCGTTGATTGGCCCGTCCGGGTGTGGCAAGAGCACATTGCTGCGCATCATTGCGAATCTCATCGAGCCGACGGAAGGGACAGTCACAGTCAACGGCAAATCGGCGGAACAAGCGCGGAAAGATCGCGAATACGGTTTCGTCTTTCAAAGCCCGACGTTGTACGATTGGCGCACCGTCATCAAAAATGTCGAATTGCCGCTTGAGATTATGAAAATCCCGAAACAAGAACGGCGCGAACGTGCTCGCGAGATGCTCAAGCTGGTCGAACTCGGCGACTTTGAGGACAAATACCCGTGGCAATTATCCGGCGGGATGCAGCAGCGCGTTAGTATTGCGCGGGCATTGGCTTTTGAACCACACATCATGTTGATGGACGAACCCTTCGGCGCGCTTGACGAGATGACCCGCGAGCGACTCAATAACGAATTGCTCGACATTTGGGGGCAAATCGAAGAAATGACGGTCGTCTTCGTGACGCACAGCATCCCCGAGGCGGTTTATCTCTCGACGCGCGTCGTGGTGCTGTCGCCACGTCCGGGACGCATCGCCGAAATCATTGATGTTGATTTGCCGCGTCCGCGCGGCCCCGAAACGCGCGACCTCGACCAATTTTTCCAATTGACGAGTGCCGTGCGTCACGCGCTGCGCGAGGGCATCGAAGAGGTGTATGGGGCATAAATTGGGAGTAACTGTATGTCGGAATCTTCGTTACACTTAACACCGCATCAAGACAGTGACATCGAAGCGGCGGCGCATGTTATCTACAGCGAGGCGGCGGACGAAGCGCTGCATTCGCGTTCGTTGGGGCGCGACTGGTTGGCGTTGGTGGTGCTGTTCTTCGTCCTCGTGACGTATCACATTCAAAATCCGGTGCTGCAATTTGAAGCGAAATTCGGCACAGCTTTTCGCAATGAGTCGCTGCAAAATTTTCTCGCCATTGCATTGCCCGGCGCATTGCTGGCGTTGGTGTGGCATTGGCGCGAGAAGCGACCGCCTGCGTACAAAATCGTTAGCGCGGTTATTGTCGCCCTCTTTAGTTTACACATCATCGCTGCTGTTTTGTTCAACTTCAATATCTTTGGCGCCGTGTTGGACATTCCGCAAGAAGTCTTCACCGACCGGCGTGCTTTCCGCGATATTGAAGCCGGGACGGCGCTCTTCGACTCGTTGCAAACGGCGAAGTCGATCAGCATTGTCGTCGGTGTGGTATCGCTGTTGGCGGTCGTAGTGATCTGGTCGCCGTGGGAACGCATTCCCATCTATCGCCGGACATTGGGGGATTATGTCGCCGCGCTGGTGATTGCTGGCGTCGTTCTCGGTTTGTGGGAAGGCTTGATTATCCTGTTCAACATCCAACAATTTTTGCTGCCAAAGCCGAGCGTCATTTTTACCGGCTTCATCGAAATTTATCCGCGCCTCGTCTCGGTGGGATGGAATACGTTTCAGAATGCCTTCTGGGGTTTTGTGGTCGGTTGCGGTCTGGGTATTTTGACGGGGCTGGTGTCGGCACGCTTCACGAGTTTTAGCAAAGCGCTGCTGCCGCTTGCGATTGCGGCCAACTCGGTGCCGATTATCGCTTTTGCGCCGATTTTCAATACGTGGTTTGGGGCGCTGAATATGTCGTCGAAGGTGGCGATTGCAGCGGTGTTGGTGTACTTCCCGGCGATGATTAGCACCCTCAAGGGGTTGACGTCGGTGGACAATCTGTCGATTGAGTTGATGAAATCGTATGCGGCGACTGATTGGGAAATCTTCCGCAAAGTGCGGGTGCCGACGGCGCTGCCGTATATCTTTTCGGCCTTGAAAGTCGCGACAACATTGAGCATGATTGCAGCCATCGTGAGCGAGTATTTTGGCGGCTCAACGCTTGGTCTCGGTTATCGCATTCGCGAAGACGCGCAGTTGTTCCGTTATCAAGACTCGTGGGCGGCGATTATTGTCGCGTCGTTGTTGGGCATTCTGTTCTATCTCGTGGTTTCGACTGTGGAACGGGGTGCCATGCCGTGGCATATCTCGTTCCGCGATGAATAAAACATTCGTTTATTTAAGGAGGTAACATAATGAATTTCCGTAAATTGATTCCTGTTTTACTGGTCGTTGTGCTGGCGCTTGGTGTCGGATTTGCGGCCCATGCACAGGATGATCTAATACCTGTTCGTCTGCAACTCAAATGGGTGACACAGGCGCAATTCGCTGGGTACTATGCCGCAGACCGGCTCGGTTATTATGAAGAAGCTGGGCTGGATGTCGAGATTTTGCCCGGCGGCCCGGACATCGGCCCGCAGCAAGTGGTCGCTGCCGGTGGCGCTGAATTCGGCATCGACTGGATGGGCAGCCATTTGGCATCGCGTGAGCAAGGCTCTGGTGCCGTCTCGATTGCGCAAGTCTTCCAACGCAGTGGGATGCGCGAAGTGGCATGGGCCGATAGCGGCATCGAGACCATTTCCGATCTTGCTGGTAACGTGGTCGGTGTTTGGGGCTTCGGCAATCAATTCCCACTGTTTGCCGCGCTCGTCAAAGAAGGGCTTGACCCCAACAATCCCGACGATGTCACCATCTTCAATCAACCCTTTGATATGAACGCTTTCCTCAATCGTGAAATTGACGCCGCCGCCGCGATGACCTACAACGAATTAGCGCAGGTGCTCGAATTTGTCGATGAAGATGGCACATTCCCCGTCTTCACATTGGACGATTTGAATGTGATTGATCTCAATCAAGTCGGCACAGCGATGCTTGAAGACCACATCTTCGCCAATGAAGAATGGTTGGCACAAGAAGGCAACGAGCAAATCGCCATCGACTTCATCGCCGCGAGTCTGCGCGGTTGGGCATACTGCCGCGACAATCCTGAAGATTGCGTCCAATGGGTGCTCGAGGAAGGCTCGACACTCGGCGAAGGCCACCAACGATGGATGATGAATGAAATTAATAAGCTCATTTGGCCGTCGGAAAATGGCGTCGGTATTCTCGATCTCGATCTATACGACACCACTGCCGACATCGCTTTGACGTATGAGGTCGTTTCGCAAGAACCCGATGAGGGCGCGATTCGTACCGACCTCGCAGAAGCTGCCCTCGCACAGTTGCAAGAGCAGTTCCCCGACGAAGATTTCTTCGGCCTCAATTGGGAACCGGCTGTCGTCGAGATTACGCCCAACGGCGAATAGTGTTTCGCCCCGTCGGTGATGATAACGCCTCGATTCATATCGGGGCGTTTTTGTTTTCGTCCTACAATGATCGTCTGAATTTTGATATGCTGTGCAATCGCAAATTATGATACACTGTAGACAATTGTTTTTATTTAATGATTGCTTTCGAGTGATGATGCCCACACCAACCGATCTTTTGTGGCGCGTTAATAATCAATATCGCAAACATCTCGCACAAGCGCAAACCTATTTACAGTTGTTGTATCATCTCATCGCCGGGCGCGATGCAGACGGTGAAGCGCATCTGCCCCACATTCTTGAAATCGTCGAATATGCCGTCCAGCAAATCGAAAACTTCACTGACGACCATCGCGCATGGCGGGCACATTATTACTTCGCGGCGGACGATAGCGCCCGTATGGTGCAACAAGACGCGGCTGTTGACGCGGCGCTCAATCACTTTGCCGACATGCGCCTCGCGCATGATGCGCCGCTCCGTGAATTATTTTCGCTTTTAACCGAGACGCCCCGCCCCGACCCCGCTTTGACGACCACCCCCGCCGGGGATTTATGGTCGCTTGCACAAACCGCTCTCGAAGACTTGATGAGCTTCGACGAACAATTATTCAATGGTGAGCGGTTGTAATCTCAAGATAGATTGACATTTCAAAGGTGACCCCGATTATAAGATTCTTGCTGTGCCCGCGACCGATCCAAACTTTGACGATTATCTTGATCTTGATGATGTGCCACACCATTTTCCCAACGAGGTTGCACAT
>RFIA01000143.1 GCA_003695675.1 Chloroflexota bacterium | reverse complement strand
GGACGCCGCGTCGCAAGATAGCGAGTTGCTCCTCCGATGGATTGGTGATGATGGCGAAACCGTGTGGTTGTTCGATGAGATTCTCTTTCTTCAGCCAATAGAGTTTGTGACCGGGCGGGTAATTTTCCAACTTGCCGAAAACGCCGTAACCATTTTCGATGAAAAACGCCGCGGACTGAAAACTGCCCGCAATCAGAAAGCTGTGGGTATAACCGCGAATGACGGCTTCGTGTTCAAGCGCGGCCAGCAAACGCCCGCCGTGCCCTTGCCCACGCAAGTCTCGCGCCACCCACAAGCTGAGGATACCCACCCAGCCCCACATCAGTTCGGCGAAGGCACCGCCGTTGATGCGCGCGTGGTCGTCCTTCAAAAAGATGGCGTATTCGTAGAAGGCGTCATCGCCAACTTGCTCGACATTATACGCCGACAACCCGCGCCGGATGATGCTGACGTCCGCCTCGTGCGGGCTGTGCTCAATCGTGAGTTTGTATTCGGTCATTTTCGCTTCAATTGTTGTGCGCGTTGTGGATAAGATGTTGATGTTGCTGTTTGAGTTTATCACAATTCTATGCGTCAAAAAGTCACATAATTACAAATACATTCAATTTGGGAAGCGCAGGGATGTGCAGAATCGAAAAGGGGCAAACTGATATGTTTGCCCCAATATCGAACGACCAATATCTTATGCGCTAGGTTCTTCGGTTGCTGCCGGTTCTGGTACTACGGGGAGCGCCGGTGAGTCGACCGCAGCTATATCATCACATGGGCCACTGGTTGTGACAACATCGGAGCGTACCCAACCACCGGTCGCAAGTTGCCACCATGCAAAACCATCAAAGCCTTCGGTCTGCCCACTAACGGCGGCATTCTCACCGAAGCCGAGCGAGGCGACAACTGCGAAGTCGGTGCTCGCACCGGCACGTACATTGACATTACCCTGTGTCGGTGACACCGTACAACCACTGCTCTCAAAATTGGTGACATTAATCGGGAAGGTGACGACTTCACCACCGGTCATCACCGGGGCATCAGCGCCTTCGACTATGCCGAATTCATACGTGCCGATCACGTTGTCATCGCGATGCAGCATTGGCCACACACGACCGGTCAACATCGACGGATCAATCTCAACGACAACATTCGTACTTGTCCCATCAGGTACGGCTGTTTGACCAATGACCGGGCCGGGGGCGCCATCAACCTCTTGATGAATGACAAGGAAGCCGGGACCATTCATTGTCACCGAGTTCGCCGTGACGGTATCGATCACAGCTTGGTCATCCACATCAATACTCGGTATATCCGGCATCTGAACAGTGAGATCAATCGGGAAGGTGACGACATTACCATTGACTACAACCGGGGCATCTGCACCTTCGACACTGCCGAATTCATACGTGCCAATCGTATTATCATCAACATGCAGCATCGGCCAGACAACAGATGTCAAATTTTCTTGATCAACCGCCACGACAATGCCAGTTGTCAAGCCACTAGACACAGCTGATTGACCGAGTACCGGGCCAGGACTACCATCGGCATCTGCATGAATGACAACAAAACCGGGTCCATCGGATAGAACTGAATTGACGAACACAGTCTCACCGGATGTGGTTTGGTCGCGAACATCGATATTCGGTACCGTGCTGATAGGTAATGTCGCGACTGTGCCATTAATGACGACTGGGGCATCCGCGCCTTCAACCGTCCCAAACTCATATTCACCGAGTGTGTTGTCATCGACATGCAGCATTGGCCACAAGAAATCGGTGCGACCATCTTCGGCAACCTCAACTGTCACATTGTTCGTCGTCCCGGCGCTGACAGCCGTCTGGCCGAGTACCGCACCGAAACTTTCGGCATCGCCTGCGTGGATGACGACAAAGCCGTCTTGTTGTGTCGTCACCGAATTAATCGTAATTATGTTGTTGTTGATGAGTTGATTGTTGGCACTGATAATCTCACTATTGAATGACGGAGAGACGATCTCACCATCAACAACCACTGGGGCATCTGCCCCTTCAACACTGCCAAATTCATACGTACCGACTTCATTATCGTCGGTGTGCAGCATCGCGAACATCAACGGGGTCGCTTGTGACGCATCAATCGGCACAATCACATTTTCATTGACACCATCGCTGACAGGCGCATTGCCAATCACCGCGCCGAAGCTGCCCGTACCATCATCCACATGAATAACGACAAAGCCGGGCCCATCGCTGACGACGGTTGTGACACGCACCGAATCATTCAAAATGACTTGATCGTTTACCGTCACCGACGGTGTATCATTTTGTGCTGCAGCGCTCATGGCGATTATTGTGGACACGACGACCACGCCGAACAAGAGCATCATACGAGTAAGTGTATGTTTCATCGCATATTTCCTCTCATTTCACTTTGTATCGTGACACGGGACACCGCATCAACACACCAAATACTATATATACTAACATCTCGCGATAATGAAGGCTTCAAACAGATAGATAGATTTGTAATCAACTGCTTGGTGGATTCTCGCATAAACCAAAAGACCAATATGATGATTGTTCAATGTGGGCCTGCGAAACATGCCACAGACCCACCAATTCTGATTTATTGAGAGAAGCGAATTATTCAGGGAGGATGTTCACCGGGCCGACGGCGATGTTACCACCGACGAAGACCGGGGTGTCCGCACCTTCGACTGTGCCAAATTCGTAGACGCCTGCTTCACCGGTGTCATAATGCAACATCGGGAAGACCGTCTCGGTCGCCATCGCCGGGTCGAATTCAACGACGACATGCTTGTTGAGGCCATGATTGAAATCATCGTGCAGCAGCGGCGCTGTGCCGATGACCGGGCCGGGACCGCCTTCGCCGTTGTCGATGTGCAGCGCGACCCAACCGGGTGCGTCAATCAGCAACGAGTCGATGACGATGTGCGGGCCAAAGCCCATCATTGCCTCGATGATTGGCGTATCTTCGAGTTGCATCGACGGCGCAGCGTTAATCGGGAAGGTGACGACACTGCCGTCGGCCATCGCCGGGGCGTCAGCACCTTCGACCGTGCCGAATTCATACGTGCCTACTTCGCCGGTATCGACGTGCAGCATCGGCCAGACGACATTCGTCGCGGGTTCGTCGAGAGTCACAGTCACATCGAGATTGAGACCATCATTAACCGGTTGTACACCGAGAACCGGGCCGGGGCTGCCGTCGTTGTCCGCATGAATGACGAGGAAGCCGGGACCGTCCGACAACACGGAGGATGCGAAGACGGACGCAGCCATCGTCGGTTCCATGCCGTCACCGAGCACGACGATTTGATCGTCAGCGCGGACATGCGGCACTGTCCAAATTTGCGTCACGGCGACATTGCCATCGACGAATACAGGCGCGTCTGCCCCTTCGACGGCGCCGAATTCATAGACGCCCTCTTCGTTATCGTCAACATGCAGCATTGGCCACAAGCTGCTCGTCGGTTCGCCGTCGAGCGTCACGACAACATTGTTAGTCGTGCCAGCTTCGACAAAGGCCGAACCGATGACCGGGCCGGGACCACCATCAGCATCGGTGTGAATGGCGATGTGCGCATTTTGCTGTGTCGTGATCGAGTCGATTGTCAGTGTGCCGTCAGTCACAAATTGATCGGTGACATTGATGATTTCGGCATTGAAAGCCGGGGCGATCACCTCACCGTCCACTGCGACCGGGGCATCTGCCCCTTCGACGGCGCCGAATTCGTAGACACCGATTTCGTTGTCGTCGGTGTGCAGCATCGCGAACATTTGGCCGGTGGCCTGCGACGCATCGAACGGCACATTGAAGTTGTTATTCCAACCGGGATTAATCGCGCGATGACCGAGCACCGCGCCAAAGTTACCACTGCCATCATCGGCATGAATGACGATGAAGCCGGGACCATCGCTGAAGGCACGAGTAACCGTCACATAACCTTGATCGACAAATTTCAACGGGCTAATCTGAACTGTCGGGGCATCCATCATACTGCTGCCCATGCCACCCATATCATCCTGCGCCGAAGCGCCGAATGCCGCCACCATCATAGCGAACATCATCACGAGAAGTATAAATTTTGGTTTGTGCATTTTAGAGTTTCCCCTTGATAAAATTACAAAGTGACAAAATATGCGTACATCAATGTAATACGCGCTAATGTATATGCAGTTTTGTGCTGGATTGGATGTATGGCGGAGCCTAATGTAACAGAACTATAACAATTGATGTGAATCTGTGAATCATTGACGGTCTTTGTATTGAATTGCTTGGGATCGCCTCACAAATAAATCGCTTGGGCAGCTGCAACTCGATTATAATAGACGCATCAGACGCTACCGAATTTTCGGGGTAACTGCTCAGCATACTGAGTAGTTGCTTTTCAGGAGAATATCATGCTTGAACGATCTGGGTTGACGCCAATCGATGTATTCATCCGGCAATATGACGAAGATGCCTCATTTGTGTTGCTGCCGGCGACGATTTTCAAGTCATTAACATCATGATGCGTCTCGTCTTCAGGCTGATTATTTCCACGACACTGCTGTTCATCCTCGCAATCGGCATCATTCGCGCACAATCGTATGATGACGAAGGCCTGCGCGATTTTCTGATGTCGCCTACTGGATGCCTACCGCCATGTTTCATCGGCATCCGCCGCGCCGAAACATCAACTGACGAGGCATTGACATTCTTGCAAAATAATCGTTGGATTGGTCGTATTGATACCCATCACGATACAGACGGACAAGTTGTGTTCATCAAATGGGATTGGCGGACAGGCTTCCCCTATGGTGGTGATGCACAGCCATCTCGTATACCGGCGTATGCACTCAATGGCGGTCAGATTATCATCCGCGATGGCGTTGTTTTCGATCTTGATGTCGGCATGCAGTTGCCTTTTGGTGAGCTTTATCTGACAATGAACGCCGACGCGGAGTATGTTTACATCCCGCCACGCGAAGGGAACAACGGCCATCTACTCATCAGCCGATATGGAGACCTGCTCATACGAAATAATATCGATGCGGTTGCGAGTTGTCCTGTCATCATGCGCCCATTATGGCACGCGCCGACCGTTATCGAATTCGGCGACCTTTCTGGGGTCTTGCGTGTCAACAATACATTCAACACCGTCCATCGGATAGACCATCTTACAGACTTGCGCACGATTATCCGCCGTCATCAAGCATGTGGGTAGTCAACAGCGACAACGATCATTTTGCGGACAAGCCTTTTAACTTCTGGTAGCTTATCTTGTGAGCACTCGCATGAACGCGCCACGTTTTATCATACAACTTAGCCTCGTCATGGCGATGACATTCTTTTCCGTCATCGGTTTGATTCGCGTGCAACCGCATCATGACGAGATACTGCGCGACTTTTTGTCACCGCCAGACGGCTGCCTGTCCCCATGTATGATGAAAATTCGTCCCGGCGTGACGACAATACGCGATGCGATTGATCTTTTGCGGGCGCATGAATGGGTTGACACACTCGAAATCCGCGACGATGACCGTAACGCGATCATTGATGGCGTCAATTGGTCGTGGAGTGGGGCGCAATCCGAGTTGATTGATCCGCATACACTCGGCAGCCTGACGATAAGCGATGGTATCGTGACCGGTATCCACATCCGCACCCGCATCACATTCGGCGACTTGTGGTTGACGCGGCCTCCCCCACAACGCGGTGGTTTCACGCTCATCACGCGCAGTACACCAAAGCGTTTTCAACACGCCGCCGTCTATCCAGATGACAATCTGTTCTTCGTCAACCGTGTGCCATGTTCACAACGAGTCGCTCACACGCCGGATGGACGTCTGTTGTGGCAGCAAACCATGGAATACAACTTGGTCAGTTGGTCGATTGATTATTTTGATGAGTATGTGCTGAGCACGTATTTGCCCGATTGCGATTAATTTGCGTTACGCAATCGCCACGTGCCTATCGCAGCGGCCCCGTCAGAATCGTGCGGACGATGACGGCGAACAGCAAAAAGAACCCCCAGATGTAACTACTCATGGCCGGGCGCTTTTTTGATGTGACTTCGACGAAGATGAAAAATGGCAATGCCAACACTGCGCCCAAGCCATAGACATAATGGACTTCTTGTCCCGGTCGGCCACCCATCGCATACAGTGCGCCGCCGAGTGCGCCTTGCAGCAAGATGAGTGCGGCAATAGCATACGTCGCCCGGCGATACTGTTGCGTGACATCGCGCTTGCGATAACCAATATACGACGCGATGATGAACATCAGGATTGAGGCGACCAGCCCGATACGGCTGATGAGAAAATGAATTTCTTGCACGACAGGGTAAACATCATGCACCATCAGTTGCCGGAAGCCTCTGTTGATAAACGGGGTTCGCGAGGTTGTTTCTCATCTTCGGGGATGGTCGTCGCCATCAAGAACCCAGCGAAAATCAAGATGGCGCCCATCATCTCGCCAAAATATTTGAACGACGGATTGTCGAGCAAAATCAGTGTGCCCGTCACCGCCGGGAATAACGCGCCGGTCGCAATCAACCAATTGCCAACGACACGGTTGCGCATGATTTGCTTACGCCGGAATAAGCGTGCGGAGTATATCGCGCCGCCGACCAAGGCAATTGTGCCCCATGTGTTCATCATCGGCGCAAAGGCGCGGACACTGCCGCGAAATGGCGGCATCACATCTTTGTAAATTTGGGTAACATCGACACCCTTTTCCCAATGACTTGAATCAAAGTCGGTCAAGAACAATGTCCACGGCAGCGTCATCAACGAGATGAGGAGCAGCAACATCTGAATATTCCGCGCCCAATTGCCGCGTCGTACCAACAGATAAATCGTGCCCTGCCCCAACCACGCGGCGACGACGATTCCACCCGACCAATACCACAAGCCGAAGAAAAACGGACTCCACGTCAGCGCGAGGATGACTTGACTCAGCGTGCCTGCGAAATACAACGCTAGACCGATGCCCCACGCCATCAGATGCGGACGGCGTTTTTCATACCAACGCCGGAGGACAATCGCTGCGAAGATGCCGGAGACAACCGCGCTAATCACCGAAAGGATAAACGGAAGTGTGAGAATTTCCATTAGCTGAAGACCTGCATAACAATCGCATCATCCAATATGAAGTTATTCAAGCGGATAGATACATGAAAAGATATTGAAACTTTCTCAAATCGTCACCATCTCCGCCGAGAGGTGTTCGATACGATTTTGATAACGCAATTCAAGCAAACGGTCATCATAAAAGTGCAGATGGGTAATCGCCGTGTTGTAGTGCAGATGAAACAAGCCGCGTCCCGGCAGTTGATTGAAGAGCGCCTTCAGCAGCGCATCGATGAAAGTGCCGTGTGAAATCATCGCGATTCGTTCATTGGGTTGGTCAATGGCGCATTGTCGCAAATCACGGGCGATCCGTATCGCCCGGCCATACATCGACGGGGTATCTTCATAGCCGCGATTCCACCAACCGTCATCACCAAAATCATCCGGCAAAATGTAATTGGGGAACTCACTCAGAACTTCATCGCGGGTCTTGCCAGGATAACCGGTATATCCATCGCCATTTTGCAGGAAGATGCCGCCATGTTCGTGAATGTCAACCCACACTTGCGGCCGTAAACCGAGTGCCTCGCCGACCGGCTGCGCCGTCTGTAAGGCACGCCACATCGCGCTGCAATACAACGTCGTGATACCGTACCCATCGCGGCGCGTGAGGACGCCTTCGCGTTTGTCGATGTCGTAATCGAAGAAAACTTCGGGCTTTGTCGCCAGATGCTCAGCGAGGATTTTCGCTTGCTGTTTGCCAATGTCGGATAATGCCGGGTCAGCCATTCGTCGCGTGTGATAGTTAGCACGGTCTTCGGCTTCAAGTGCGTTGTTCATCGACTGTGCGTGTCGAATGATATAGAGTTCCATTTACGATCCATATACAACGGAAGCGATAGATAGACTTCGATGACAATTTATTTGCTTAGATTTGAAAGCCGCCCGTCGTTCGCACGACTTTTTGCCGATAATTGGTCACATATTGCAGCAATTGCTCGTGCAACGCCTTCCATTCACCACTGTTGAGAATTTCGCGCATCGAGAGCAAGTCGTCGGTGATGCCTTCGGTCATGATTTGTGGGTTGTCGCTCTCGTGATGGCTGTAAATCGTCAACCATGAACCGGTCGGTTGCAAACCCAATTTGGTGACACCGGGCACCCATTCGCGAATCATGAAGCCGAAAAATTCCTCGTCGCGGCCCGGTTTGATGTCCCAATTCATTAATAATTTGATACTGCCGCTATCGATCATTTGTTTTCCTCGCAACTCAACTTTGCGGATTGAGGAGCACGACCTGCGGTTGTTCTGGCAGCCCGCTCGACGTTATTTTGAGTATATCTTCTTCTTGCACTTTGCTGACTCCCATCGCCTTAAGAAACTTGTCCACTTTATCGAGTTTCAAAGAAGTCGCGGGTACAGCATAGTGCATCGGAACAATGTAGCCCGGCTCAAGCAACGCAATAACATCGGCGGCCTGTGCTGCATTCAAACCGTTACCCCCACCGACCGGCACCAGCGCAACATGAATCTCACCGAGCGATTCAATCGTCGATTGGTCAGGCACGTGTGCCAAATCGCCGAGATGCAACACGGTCAAATTGTTATATTGAATCGTATAGGCGACATTGCGGCGAGCTTGATTTTTGTCAACGAAGTGCATCGCAATACCCGTGATGAAGACGCCACCAATTTCGTATTCACCCGGCCCGTGCAGCACAACCGGATTTCCTTTAACTCCCTCGACGAAATCATGACCGGGCGCCTCATGACTAACGGTGACGACATCTGCCTTTAATTTTGGGGCTACGCCACTCATCAACTCCGGTTGATAGGGGTCGGTCACAACCGAGATTTGCCCGCGCTCCGTGATTCGGAAACAGCTATGTCCATACCACGTAATGTCCAATTTGTTTATGTCCTTGTGTGTGTTACGTTTGTTCTCATTATATACTTGACGCTATCCGGCTTACCAGTGCAATTCGATATGTTTGATATAAGAGAAACATTTGAAAATGAGCCGAATCCAGATTTGTACCG
>RFIA01000142.1 GCA_003695675.1 Chloroflexota bacterium | reverse complement strand
CTGGGGGACATGGATTCGAACCATGACTCACGGTTCCAGAGACCGTTGTTCTGCCATTAAACTATCCCCCATTGAGGATGTGCCTATATTATCATTCTGTAGGGCGATTTTCAACCCTATCACCATGACTGCCGCTGTTCATATTGCGAGTGGCGATATAGAATGCAGCGCAATGTATAACACCAATCATGTAGCGATAAGAGCTTCCAGATGACCAACAACGATACAAAACCCGCTACCGATTTTATCCGCAGCACGATTAACGCGCATAATCAAAGCGGGCGCTTTGGCGGGCGTGTCCACACACGCTTTCCACCCGAGCCAAATGGTTATTTGCATATCGGTCACGCCTTTTCGATTTGCCTGAATTTCGGCATTGCGGAGGAATATGGCGGTCTGTGTAATTTGCGTTTCGACGATACCAACCCGGCCAAAGAAGAGCAAGAATACATTGACGCCATCATAGAAGATGTTCGTTGGTTGGGCTTCGATTGGGATGACCGATTGTATTTCGCGTCGGATTATTTCGAGCAGTTGTATGACTACGCCGTCACGCTCATCAAAGACGGCAAAGCGTATGTCGATCAATTGTCGCCGGACGAAATTCGCGAGTATCGCGGCACATTGACCGAACCGGGTAAGAACAGCCCATATCGCGACCGCCCGATTGAAGAAAATCTTGCGTTGTTCGAGAAGATGCGCAACGGTGAATTTGGTGAGGGCGAGGCTGTGTTGCGCACAAAAATCGATATGGCATCGCCGAATATCAACATGCGCGACCCGGTGATGTATCGCGTGCTGCACACACCGCATCCGCGCACAGGCGATGCGTGGTGCATCTACCCGATGTATGATTTTGCACACGGCCAGTCGGACTCGATTGAACGGGTGACGCACTCGCTGTGTTCGCTCGAATACGCTGACCATCGTCCGTTGTACGATTGGTATCTCGACGCACTCGGCATCTTTCATCCGCAGCAGATTGAGTTCGCTCGTCTCAACTTGACGTATACGGTGATGAGCAAGCGCAAGCTACGCCGCCTCGTCGAAGAAGGGCATGTCTCTGGCTGGGATGACCCGCGGATGCCGACGATTAGCGGTCATCGCAGACGTGGATATACGCCGGAAGCGATTCGCAATTTCTGCGCCGATGTCGGTGTCAGCCGCAGCAACGGCGTCGTCGAGATCGAGATGCTCGAATATCATCTGCGGCAGCACTTGAACAAAACATCGCCGCGTGTGATGGCGGTGCTCAATCCGTTGCGCGTCGTCATCGAGAATTATCCTGATGATCTGACTGAAAACATGGAGGCCGTCAACAATCCCGAAGATGAGGCGGCGGGCACGCGCAAAGTGCCGTTCTCGAAAGTGTTGTATATCGAACGCGATGATTTCATGGAAGACCCGCCGAAGAAATTCTACCGTCTCGCGCCGGGACGTGAGGTGCGCTTGCGGTATGCCTACTTCATCACCTGCACCGATGTCATCAAAGACGATGACGGCAATATCATCGAATTGCGCTGCACGTATGATCCGGAGACGAGGGGCGGTACCGCGCCAGACGGTCGCCGCGTCAAGGCGACGCTGCATTGGGTTTCGGCGGAACATGCGCTCAAGGCCGAAGCTCGCTTGTATGACCGTCTGTTCACGAAACCGAATCCCGAAGATGACTCGGAGCAGGACTTTACCGCATTCATCAATCCCGACTCGCTCGAAGTGCGCGACCCGATTTATGTTGAGCCGAGCCTCGCCGATGCACAGCCGGGCGACCGTTATCAATTTGAGCGCATTGGGTACTTCGCCGTTGACCCCGACTCGACTGGCGACAAACTCGTCTTCAATCGCACCGTTGGCCTGCGCGACAGTTGGGCGAAATTGCAAAAGCAGAAGAAGTAACCGGTTGGCACCTATTTTTTATCTTGATTTGGATTTGGCCGAATGCTCAATGAATCACGTCAACTGCTTGAGGCTCTCTGCTGCTTGTTGGATGCGCGTCAAGCATTTGTCTTTGCCGATGATTTCCATCGTCTCGAATATCGGCGGGGCGACGCGCTGCCCGGTCACGGCGACGCGCAACACACCGAACATCTGCCCGCGCTTCAAGCCGAGTTCCGTCGCGAGGGCGTCCATCTTTTCGAGTAGCCGCTCATGCGTGAAGTCATCAATTTGCGAGAGGACTTCGTAGGCGCGTTCGAGGGCCTGCGCTGTGCTCTCGGCGTCCATTTTCTTTTGAATCAAATCTTCCGGCGGCGCGGCGACGAATGGCTCACGGAAGAAGAAGCCCGCCCAGTCCACAATATCTTTGTAGAATTTGAGGCGTTCTTGTACCAATGGCGCGATTCGTCGCAGGGTTTCGTCGCTGTCCACTGTTAGGCCAGCTTCTTCTAGTGGCTGACGTAGATGTGCCGCCAGCACATCCGTCGGCATATTTTGGATATACGTCGCGTTGAGCCAATTGAGCTTATCGAATGGAAAGGCGGCATTGGCCGGATTGACTTTCGTGATGTCGAAGCGCTCAATCGACTCTTCGACGGTGAAGACTTCGCGGTCATCGCCGAAATTCCAGCCGATATTCGTCAAGAAGTTGACGACCGCTTCGGGGATGTATCCGGCAGCTTTGTAATCGCGCACAAGAGTCGGCACTTGTGTGCCGTCGGGCATGAAGACTTCGCGCTTCGACATTTTGCCCTTGCCGTTCGGATTCAAGATGACAGGTAGATGTGCGTAATAGGGCATCTGCCAACCGAAAGCGTTCCATAATGTGACGTGCAAGGGCAATGATGGTAGCCATTCGCTCGACCGAGTGACATGCGAGATTTCCATTAGATGGTCATCGACAATGACGGCGAGATGATAGGTTGGGAAGCCGTCGGATTTGAGCAGGACGGCGTCTTGTATCGTGCTGTTGTCGAATGTGATTTCACCATGAATCAAATCATGCACAGTCGTTTGACCATCAAGCGGCGCTTTCAAGCGCACGACCGACGACAGCCCTTCAGCTTCGCGTTGGGCGCGTTCTTCCGGCGTCAGATAGCGGCAGTGGCGGTCATAACCAAGTTGTTCACCGCGTTTCTTTTTCTCTTCGTTGACTTGAGCTAAGCGCTCAGCCGTGCAATAACAGCGATAAGCCTTATCATTTTCGACGAGCCAAGCGGCCCATTTGTGATAATGTTCAAGTCGTTCCGATTGCGTATATGGGCCATAACTGCCGCCGACATCCGGGCCTTCGTCCCAAGTAATACCGAGCCATCGCAAGCCATCCAGCAATTCTTCGAGTGAGCCTTCGACGTAACGGGTGCGGTCGGTATCTTCGATGCGCAAGATGAATTTGCCATCATAATGTTTGGCCAGCAACCAACTAAACAACGCGGTGCGTGCGCCGCCAATGTGTAACGAACCGGTTGGGCTTGGGGCGAAACGTGTGCGAACCGGACGGTCGGGTATGTGTGCCATGTAGAAATTTGCTCCTGATTAGATGCGGCGGCGTCGGACGATGACGCTCTGCGCGAGGCCGACTCCGGCCAGTGTAGACATCAACGATGTGCCGCCGGAACTGATGAAAGGCAACGTCAACCCTGTGACGGGCAACAGTGACAAATTCATGCCAATCGAGACCATCGTCTGGAAGAATATGATCGCGGCGACACCGTAACAAATTAGCGCGCCGAGTTCGTCGGCGGCGTGGCGTGCGCCGTTTAAGATGCGGATGATGACGAGTCCGATCAAACCCATCACCGTGATGCCGCCGACAAATCCCAATTCCTCTGCAATCACGCTGTAGATGAAATCGGTGTGGCGCACACGCAGAAAGCGTAATTGACTCTGTGTGCCGTTGGCATACCCTTTGCCGAGAAAGCCACCTGTGCCGATAGCGATTTGTGCCTGCAAAATATTAAATTGCGCGTCGGGGTCGCTTTCTGGCGAGATAAATGTGGTGATACGCTGACGTTGGTAATCTTGCATTTGTGACCACACAAATGGGGCCGCAAGTGCAATAATGGCTAGAAATATGCCAATATGATATACGCGCAGCCCCGCGCCCCATATCATCACCGACCAGATGACGATAAACACAATCGTCGTGCCGAGATCGGGTTGAATGAAGACGAGACCCGCCGGGATAGCCAGATGGAGCAGCGATTTGATGACTGTGCCGATGTTGTCGAGTTTTTGATAATTCGTCGCGAAGAAATGGCCGAGTGTGATGATGATGATAATTTTGCCAATTTCGGACGGTTGAATCCGGATGAAGCCCAGATTAATCCAGCGTTGCGCACCGGCGTCACCGACGACACCGAGTCCAAGTACGATAATCAACAAGCTCACCATCAACAAATAAAGCCACAAGTGCAACCCGCCAAGTGTGCGATAGTCGATGACAGTGAGCAGCATCATCAAGCCAACGCCAAGAAATGCAAAAATGATTTGGTCGGGGACGCGACGGATGAGGTCGGGGTCAACAGCATCAAGTGTTGCGCTGCGGATCATCAAGATGCCAAAAATGATGAGGATGATGGTTGTGCCAAAAAGCACGTGGTCAAATTGTTGCCAGATACTACCAGATTGCCGCATAGTTTGTGTGACTGCTCTCGCTCAAACGATCAATTCAGCCCCACATTATACAAAAACTGTTGTGTACTGAGTACCCTCTGGCAAAAGTTGATTTGCGCCGAAGCGGTGGGCATGTTAATTGTCAATCCGTGTTTTCGTCGGACGCAATCTCTTCTTTGTCGGACGGGGCGCTGTCGCTCTCGTTGATTTTGTCGCTTGGTTCATCCGATGTATGCTCGATGTCGGGCAGTTCGCGGATAATCTCCGCATCTTCACCTTGCTCGGAAAACGGAATTTCGGCGATGAGGAGATTGTTACGGTCGCGTTGTTGCAAAGCGATGTCAACTTTGTCGCTTTCAACACTGACATATTTGGAGATAACCGCTAATATTTCGGCTTTCATCTCATCCAGTCGTTCGGGCGGAAGATTGATGCGGTCGTGGACGAGAATGAATTGCAGGCGTTCTTTCGCCATCGACCCGCTGCCGACCTTACGTCCTCCTCTGAAGCGGTCGAATATACCGGACATAATCATTCCCCCCTACGGATTAGGTATTGCTGTTGCCGAACAATTTGGTGATTCGTTGCAAAATATTACCCGAATCGGCGATGTCCATGAATGGGACTTGTTCACCATTCAGCCGTCGGGCAATATTGCGGTATGCCATGCCTGCGCGAGAGCCTTCGGTCAATGTCACCGGGATGCCGCTATTGGACGCCGGGATCACACCATCATCTTCGGGGACAATCCCAATGAGTTTGATCGCCAGAATATCGGTGACATCGTTGGCGGAAAGCATTTCCCCCTTTTTAATCATCTCGAGTTTGACACGATTGAGTATCAACTGACCTGGCCCTCGATTGGCTGCTTCGAGTAGGCCGATGATGCGGTCGGCGTCTCGCACGGCAGAAACTTCGGGATTGGTGACGATCAAGACCTCGTTGGCCGGTGCGATGGCGTTGCGGAAGCCGCGTTCGATTCCGGCAGGGGAGTCGATGAGAATGAAATCGAATTCTTCGCGCAATTGTGCTGTGACGCGCACCATATCTTCGGGGCTGACGGCAGTTTTGTCGCGCGTTTGTGCCGCCGGGATGAGATAAAGATGATCGAATTGTTTGTGTTTGATCATCGCCTGACGCAGTTTGCACCGTTCTTCAACGACATCAACAAGGTCATAGACGATGCGATTTTCAAGGCCGAGCACAATATCAAGATTGCGCAGGCCGATGTCTGCGTCTATTAAGACAACTTTTTTGCCCATGCGAGCCAAAGCCACGCCGAGATTCGCGACGGTCGTTGTTTTGCCGACGCCGCCTTTGCCGGATGTGACTGTGATAACTTTCGCCCCCATAATACCGCCAGTACCTTTCCCTCTCTAAAAGCGCGTTTATCAGATCATACGCGCGCCGTCTGATTGTAAAATGATGAATTATCGCCATGCCGTGACGACAATTTGCCCATCGCGGATGAGCGCGACTTCGGGTTGTGGGTCATTGCTCGCTTCGGCGGGTGACGTCACAATGTAACCAGCGATGCGCAATTGAGTCGGCATCATGTCCAATGCACAAACGACAGCGTTCTCGTCACCATCTGCACCGGCGTGGACGTTGCCGCGCAACCTGCCCCAAACGATGATGTCGCCGGTCGCGACAATTTCTGAACCGGGATTGACATCGCCATAGACCACAACATGTCCTTGGGTATGAACAGTACGACCAGACCGCAGCGTGCGTCGAATCAACAAGCCAGCCGTGCCGTCTTCTTCCGAACTAATCGGGATGTCATCATCGTCAGCATATTCGCCTCGCACCGCATTCACATTCTCGCTCACTTTAAGGTCGAGTGCGCTGGCGGCGTCGAGTGTTGTTGAGCTTGCGCTTTGCACAGCCCACAGCGACAAGCCACGCCGTTCTAACAAGGCGCGTAACGATGCGAGTTCATGCTTGCGTACCGGTCGCGTCCCGGTTTCAACCGTGACACGCGCACCGTTAAAAAATTCGCCTTTTTCGTCGATGTGTGCCGCCAATTCATCTGTCATTTGACTCCACTCTTCGGTTTCGCTGAGCGAAATCAACAGGCCGTCTCTCGTTCCTTTGATGGCAATAGTCTGTTCGTTCATAGACTCCCTGTTTGACGAACGTGCGCCGTTTTTGCGATGAATGTTGGATGCAATCAATGTCAATCGTAACTGCTCAGCCTATTCGGATTGGCAACACCCCAATTCCCAAAGGCGTTGTTTTAAGGGCATGATGCTCCTTTCCAACCCATTGCCTGAGTAGTTACCGTTATCTTTATTATACTATACTCATTTTTGGCGACAGCGCTAATGTTAATCGCCAAGAATTCGCAAAAACATCAAGAAGGGCAGTATTGCAAAGACCGCCTGTACCAGCCAAGGAGCGATGTTAGAAGTCGTTTTGACACTTTTTTGCAACCATTGCCCAAAACTATAAACCGCATACGTCATCCAGATAATTTGTATCATCAACAAGGGCAGCAACAAGACAATCCGATTGTTGCCGAAATACACCAGTCCAAACAGTGTATATGTCGCATAGGCCAGCATCGTCACAATGCCGATAGAGGGATACCAACGCGCCAAACGAGAGAGACCGATGACACCGAGAACAATACCAAATATTGTGAATTGGTCTCTCACGAGAGCAAACAAACCAACCCAACGCGATGCCTCTCGCCAACCGTCGGCAATGACAAAGGGCACATGCAGATTCATCGCTTCAGCTTCCGCCGCGGAGAAGCCCCACCACGACGAGATGAAATATTGATCGGTCATGCGTATTGCGCCGACCAAGGCGATGATCACGAAGACAAGCCAATACCCAGTCGTGAAATGTGTTTTCGTCAATATCAGACCGAGCACTGCTGCGGGGATGAGCAATGTAAACAGAGGGTCATTAATCACCCCGACGGTCAGCAATAAAGGAATGCCATAACGATGGCGCGGTCGCAATGGTGTTGCAGGACGCATTTCATCGGGGCGTGGGTCGGCTTCACGCAAGCCATCAATCAACAAATACGTCAGCCATGCTGTCAACAGGGTCGTCAGGCGTAGGCTGCCCGTTGTCGAAATCGCGAGCCAGAATATCGCGGCGAAAATCACGAGGCCGATCCCTGCGCCCACATACCAAGCTGTCCATATTCGCCAGAGGACAAAGCCTACAAAAGCCGCTAGCAGCATTGCCAACACAACCGACAATTCGTTGAGGCTTTCGTTCCCGCCCGTTTGCGACCAGAAGGCTTCACTCAAAGCCAGAGCAAGCCCACCTATGATCGCGAGGAATTCCCCCAATCGCCGTAGGATGAGTGTCATGCCGATGATGACGAGCGCCAACCCGCTCGCTCGAATCAAGGGGGTGCTGCCCAGTAGCGTGAATATGCCCCAGCTTAGCAGCCCGGCGAACAGCGCAGGCCACAGATAATCGATGAGCGGTTGCCAGTTGTCTTCAATGCGATTGATGTTCAATATCTTCCTCGACTCAATTTTGCTGTGCAACCGTCGCCGTCACTCACTCATTGGCTTGTGCGACCTCAACCGATTGGGGTTCGCCGACGAGATGGCGTTCCATCCATGCGGGTAGGAAATTTTGACTCGTGTGGATGACCTCTGCTGGATTAGTCACTTGGGTGTTTTCTTCGCGTTCTGCTTGTAAGCGCAAATATGCTTCCATTGTTTCGACGACGACCGGCAGCGCGACAAGTGAACCTTCACCACCATTGTAGATAAATCCTATGATGAGGACTTCGGGGTCTTCATAAGGGACATAACCGGTGTACCACGCATGGGACGGCCAGTTGCCCGGCACACATAAGCCAAGTGGACGCGCCACATCGTCACAATATTCGGCGGTGCCGGTTTTCCCAGCCGTATTGATGAAGGTCAGGTTAGCCGGTTGTGCCGTGCCAACTGTGACGGCGGCCCGCATCCCTTCACGCACAATTTGCAAATACTCCGGTTCTGCGAACGCCGGTTGATAGTCGGGGTCGAAGCGCAAGGGGTCACAAACACTTGCGTTGAAGGCATAATTCAGTGGGATGTGAACACGATAATCGCGCAACTCCGTCAGGAACGGGTCGGGGTTGATGTCTACCGTGTTCGTATAGTCAATCGGGTTACAACGTCCGGGATTGAAGAATGAACTATTTTCTTCGCAGGTGCAGGCGAGGCTGTTTGGCCCTTTCATGATCATGTCTTCGACGAGCAAAAGTGTGAGCGGCTCTCCCGGTGGTATATCGCTGATGTTGATAGTCCGCATGACATAAGGCTCAAACGGTTTGATGACATTGCCTTCGCCGTCGAGGAATTCACGAATAAGCGTCGGCTGATACAGTGTGCCATTGTTGACGATTGACGCGACTGCGCTAATCAATTGCAAGGGCGTCACATTGACAAAACCCTGCCCAAACGCCGCGTTATACGTATCGCCCGTAGACCAATTTTCGCCAAAGACACGACGTTTCCAATCCGCGTCCGGCATACGCCCAGCATTTTCACCCGGCAATTCAACACCGAGTTCAGAACCAATACCCATCGCAGTGGCATAGCGGAACAAGTCTACGATGCCGAGTCCGCCGGGGCGCAAAGTCTGTGGCGAGACATCCGGGTTGCCGCCGCCGATTTGATAGAAATATACATCACAGCTTTGGGCAATTCCTTCAATCATGTTGACACTGCCGTGCCCACTGCGTAGCCAACACACAAACGTTTGCGACGCTGCCGGGTCATTCGGCGCGTAGCGATTTTCCAACACGAGGCTGCCTGCATCGAATAATTGCGATTCCGGTTCGATGACATCTTCCTCCAAAACGCCGACCGCCGTAATCAATTTCCAGACTGAGCCGGGTGGATACAATGATTGTGTCGCATTGTTGACGAGTGGCCGCAGCGGGTCATCGGCCAATTCAAAGAAATATTCGCCGTCAATCGCCCGGGCGAAGCGGGTATTGTCATACGTCGGCCAACTGACCATCGCCAAAATTTCGCCTGTATTGGGATTCATCGCCATGACGACACCGCGCTGGCTGACGATACGCTCTGCTTGTGTGTTGAGCAATGTAAGGCGGTTGGTCAACGCAGTTTGTGCCGCTTCCTGTAACTCGAAGTCAATCGTCAAACGAACATTATCGCCTGGCACAGGATCAACTTGCCTGATGGTGCGGATTGGTTCGCCGGCGACATCAACTTCACGAACAATTTGGCCTTGCTGCCCAGCGATTTGATTCTCAAGAAAAAATTCCAGCCCTGCATAGCCAATCCGGTCGAACGCCGGGTTATAACCTTGTTCGATCAGTTCTTGTGCGCGTTCTTCGGGAATTGGCCCCATATAGCCGATGACCTGCGACGTCATTTCGCCGGTCGGGTATTCGCGAACGCCTACCGGCTGCACATCGACGCCAGGCAATGTCAGCCGTTCTTCGAGAATTTGCCGAGCGACTCGTTCAGGAACATCTTGTGCGATGATGACAGGACGAAAGGGCGCGATGCCTTCACCTTCTGCCACTAGTTCTTCAATGCTGCGCACGTTGCGGTTGGCGACAATCGCGGCTTGTCGTGTCGGCGGCACATCGGTCAACGCTGATAATCGATTAAAGATGTCGAGTTCTTCCGTCTCAATATCGGGCAATTCGGCGGGCACAATGGTGACATTGAATGCCGGGACATTGATGGCAAGTGGCCGGTCGTACCGGTCGAAGATGACGCCACGCGGCGCGGGAATCGGCAATTCGCTGATGCGATTGTCCTCTTCGGCGATTAAGAAATCTTGCCTATCAACGAATTGAAATTGATATAGCCGAAGCGAAAAGAGCAAAAAGACAGCAAATATAACGCCGTAAAAAAATGTTAATCGCCAACCTTGAAACGGCATCAACCGACGGTTCATAATTCTCAATACTCCTTGACTGTTGTTTACGATAAGTCGTTATTGTTATGTGAAGATGCGTCGCCTTGCATGAACCCGGCGTTGTATCCGACGCACAAGCCAATAAACCGGCCAGATCAATACGAGATTATATATGATCGTTGGAACAATCACATAGCTGAAATTGTCTGTAAGGCGCACCTCGAACCCGGCGATAATGATGATGATGACAATCACAGTTTGTTGAAAAATTGAGCCGAATAATGTGAAGATTGCGATGAGTGGTAAACTGACGTTGTAGATTTGCCGCCCGATGATATTCACGACAAAGACGATGACGATCATGCCGAGAATCGATGTGCCAAGCGGCGCCGCCGACATCGAATCTTGTGCGATGCCGCCGACAAAGGCCCACACAACAGCCTCATCAAGACTGCTTTTGATGGCCCATGCCAACACCAACAGGAAAACGAGGTCGGGGCCACCTCCTTCAATGCGGATTTGTGGGATGAGCGTCGCCTGCAGGATGGCCGCCAGCACGAGAATCGGTAAGCTGAGATAACTGCCCATCAATTCCCCGCATCAGCATTTTCAGCGTCTGCATCAAAAGCCGAGATGTCAACCGGCTCAAAATTCGTGATGACGAGGACAATTTCCAATGTGTTGAAGTTGTTCAAGCTGCGGACTTCAGCTTCTTGAAACAACTCAAATTCGAGTTGTCGTCGGCTCGTCACTTGCCCGATGACAATATCCGGCGGGAAATTGCCCCCAAGCCCAGACGTAATCACGAGGTCGCCTTCTTGAATCGTTTCGCTCAGTGGGATGAACGTCATCCGCAAATTGCCAGAAAGCTGACCGACGACTGTGCCTTCGGCGCGCGATGTTTGCAGCCGGGCACTGATGGCGCTTGATTGGTCGGTGATGAGCAAGACGCGCGAGGCATTCGCGCTGACGTCCATGATGCGCCCGACGAGTCCTTGCCGGGTGACAACCGGCATCCCAACCTGAAGACTGTCGCGTGCGCCTTTGTTGATGATAATCGTGCGCAAGAAACCGCTTTGGTCGCGCCCGATGACGTCGGCTGCGAGAAATTCTTGATTGGATGCGATGCGTGTGTATTCCAGCAAATCGGCGAGACGATTGTAGTCGCTCGCAATCTCGCGCAGCTCAACCAACTCAGCTTGGAATAAAGCCAGCGCTTCTTCGAGGTCGGCGTTGCGTTGCCGCAGCGACTGAATTTCCGACAGGTCGGTCAATGTCTGTGTGCCGTCGAGCGTCACGCCATTGAAGATGCCGGAGACAAAATTCAACGGAAACGCGATGATGTGCTCGACTGGCGTCAACACACCGGTGATACTGCCGACAAGCAGCAGCAGGGTGAGGATAACACTCGCAAAGAAAAATGTGATCGGATTAGATCGAATCCGTTTAACCAAGATTGCTTCCACGAATCATTTTGCAGATTAAGAGGGGATTATAGCAGAAAATACGGATGGGATGATGAGGGGATTCTTTGAACTTGTACGATATTAATGCTGCGTGCTGCCGCGTTCAAGCCCGGCCAACAGACGCCGCAGATTGTTGTAATCTTCGAGGACGCGCCCGGCGCCTCTCGCGACACACGTCATCGCGTCGTCGGCGACGGTGCCGCGAATGTTGACTTCTTCGGTGATGCGCTGTTCAAGCCCGCGCAGCAAACTGCCGCCACCGGCCAACACAATCCCACTATCCATCAGGTCAGCGACGAGTTCCGGCGGGGTATCGTCGAGCGCATCTTTGATATTGTCCACGAGAATTTCAACCGAACCCGACAACGCTTCGCGGATTTCAATCGAACTGACTTCGACTGAAGCGGGCAGCCCGGTCACGAGATTGCGTCCTTTGACCGGCATCGTGGTTTCTTCTGGCAGTGGATACGCCGAACCGATTTGAATTTTGACTTTTTCGGCGGTCGGTTCACCGATGAGGAGATTGTGCTTATTGCGCATATAACGCACGATGTCTTCGTCCATCTCGTCACCAGCGACACGTATCGACCGGCTGATGACGATGCCGCCGAGTGAGAAAATCGCGACTTCAGTCGTGCCGCCGCCAATATCGACAATCATGCTGCCGCGTGTTTCTTGCACAGGGAGGCCAGCGCCGATGGCCGCCGCGACCGGTTCTTCAATCAGATAGGCTTCCCGCGCACCGGCGCTAATCGCTGCGTCGAAGACGGCGCGTTTCTCAACTTCGGTGACGCCACTCGGTATCCCAACCACGACTCGCGGGCGAGGAATCGGCACCCATGTTTGCTCGTGCGCTTTAGCGATTAAGTGATGCAGCATCGCTTCGGTGACTTCAAATTCGCTGATGACTCCGTCGCGCAGGGGGCGCACCACGAGAATATCTTTGGGATTCTTGCTCCACATCTCTTTGGCACGCGCACCGACCTCAATCGGCTGTTGAGAACGCTTCTCAATCGCGACGAATGATGGTTCATTGATGACGATACCCTTGCCCCGCACACTCACGAGCGTATTTGCTGTTCCGAGGTCGATGCCAATATCAAGGGAAAAGAGGCCAAAGAGATAGTCTAAAGGACTTAGCACAGTCGTCTCCTACGCGGCAGTGAACAGCGCAACATTATAACATGGTGTATCTGCAAGATAAAGCACTTCACCGCGAGCAATCAATCGCTTATCATACACGCAAATAGAGACCGATGCGATGGACTTACGTAATAAAATCCTAAGAATCATCCACAAATACGCTTTGATTCCCCCTCACAGCACAATCATCGTCGGTGTTTCGGGTGGCCCGGACTCGTTGGCATTGCTCCACGTATTATACCGATTGCAGCAAGAATTGTCGTATAAGATTATTGTTGCAACCGTAGACCATCGTTTACGCGGCGATGCCGGACGCGCTGACGCGCTGTTTGTGCGTCAACTTGCTGACGAATGGGACTTGCCGCTTGTGATGGATGAGATTGATGTCGCGCAATTGGCCGATGTGTACGGCATGGGCGTTGAAGAAGCCGGGCGCGTCGCTCGTTATGACTTTTTTGCGCGGGTTGCGCGTGAACACCATGCGGCGATTGTCGCGGTGGCGCATCATGCCGACGACCAAGCCGAAACGATTTTGATGCGCATCATACGCGGTACGGGGGTAACGGGTCTCGGTGGTATGGCGATGTGCAGTCCACTGCCCGGTCATCCTGAATTGCAATTGATTCGACCCTTTTTGCAGATTACACGCGCTGAGATTATGCGCTACTGTGCAGATGAAGCCTTGTCGCCGCGTGAAGATGCGACCAACTTTGATACAACACTTGTGCGTAACGCACTTCGGCACGAAATATTGCCCCAACTTGAACAGTTCAATCCGACTGTGCGCCGCGCCTTGACGCAACTTGCGGACATCATGATGCTAGAAGATGATTTTGTTTCCAGTCGATTGAACGATGTTGTCAAGCAGCATGTCGATGTCATCGATGGGCGTGTGATGATTGAGCGCGTTGTTTTTGTTGGGTTGCATCGGGCGTTGCAACGTCGCTTTGTGATGTGGGGCGTGCAGCAAGTCGGCGCTGCGCACGAGGCGCCGCGTTATGAACGCATCATCGCGGCGGTCGATGTGGCCTTGACCGGTCATGTCGGCGCGGTCGTTGAGTTTCCCAATGGCGTGCAATTGCGTCTCGATTACGAAACGGTGATTATTGAGCATCGCGATGCGCCGCAACCGATTAGTGGATTGTTGTTGCCCGAAAATTTTGCTGCGATCACAGTGTCTGTGCCCGGCATAACGCATATCCCCGGCACGAATTGGTCACTGCGGCTTGAGACGTCACCGTCATCAGATGCGGATGCCCAACTCGCAATCGCGGCACACGCTGTCTTGCATTTGCGGTCTCGACGAGCCGGCGACCGCCTCGCACCGCCGGGTTTGCACGGTCATACACAAAAGTTGAAAACATGGATGATTAATCGCAAAATCCGTCGCGTGATCCGCGACCGAATGCCATTGTTGATTGCCAATGGTGAGGTTGCGGCCATTCTCGTTGATGGGGAGTGGGTAGTGACCGAGCCATTCGTTGTGCGAGAAGACCGGGAAGATTCTGTGTTTACGATTTATCTGAGTACACAGATGAACGATTAGTTGTGAGGAGGCAGATGGTGGCTACAGATGATGAACGTCGCGCAGTGATGAAACTTGCGCATCAACATCTCGCAAAAGACGACGCCCTGGGGTGGTTCGAGGCATTGTATGCCCAGAGCGATACCTCCGGTAAAGGGGTGCCATGGGCGAATATGACGCCGAATCCGTTTTTGCTGTCGTGGCTTGAAGACAATGAAATCGTCGCCATAGGACGAAAAACCCTCGTTGTGGGATGTGGTCTCGGCGATGACGCCGAGGCCTTGTCGCATCATGGCTGTGTCGTGACTGCCTTCGATGTATCTGCAAGCGCGATAGCATTGTGTAAGCAACGATTTGCCGACACGTCAGTCGATTATCAAGTGGCCGACTTGTTCGATCCACCGCAAGCATGGGCACAAAGTTTTGATTTTGTTTACGAAAGTGTCACCGTGCAAGCCTTGCCGCCCCAATTACAAGAGCGTGCCATGCGGCAAATTGCGGGATTTGTCGCGCCGGGTGGTCATCTGTTGGCGATGACGTGGGCACGTCCAGCAGATGTTGAGCCGAAAGGCCCGCCGTGGCCACCTGCAATTGGTGTGCCGCAGACGTATCTTGAAGCCGGCTTGCGGCAGCTTGACTATCAGCAAACCCCTGTGCAAGATGAGCCACCACTGTGGCATTTGCGGATAGTATTTGAACGTGCCAATCTTGCCGTTTAATTGAGTAGCATAAGTCTTTATTCCTGTTTAACAGCATTGGTTATAAAATCATAGCCTTAACAGGGTTGCAAAATTGATTTCTATTTTGTATGCTTAAGAAACCATAAGCAAAGAGTAAACAGGCGTTGAGACATGGATTCTGGAAATGAAACCCCTCATATTCTAGTTGTTGATGACGAAGGTGCGATCCGTTACTCGGTGGGGAAGACGCTGCAACGTGCCGGTTATAATGTGAGCGAAGCCGCGAGTGGTGAAGAAGCATTGGAGTTGATGCAGAAGCAGAACTTTGATGTTGTGTTGACTGATATACGTATGCCCGGCATCAGTGGTGTGGACTTGTTGCGTCAAATCAAAGATGCGTCGCCCGATGCCATTGTGATTTTGATGACCGGCTACGCGAGCTTAAACACGGCGGTCGAGAGCTTACGCTTAGGGGCGCACGATTATCTGATTAAACCGAGTTCGAGCCAAGACATCAAAAATAGTGTCGAACAGGGGATTGAACGGTCGCGCAATTTGAAGCGACGACGATTGTTGTTGGACGCGATTCGCAATAACGTTTACGAATTGAGCCGTACTAACGACATTCCCGCCCCGATCTATGATTATACCGAGCGTGCATCCGGTCAATCCATTGAGGACAATGTGGTCGAGCCGATCAATAACAATATGACGCTCGGCCCGTTGACGATATATCCCGGTCGTTATCAGATTGCAGTCGGCGACCGCCCGATTGATCTCACGCCAACCGAATTTGACTTGCTGCTGTATTTGGCGGCACATCGCGGGCGCGTCGTGTCGTGTCATGAATTGGTGCGCGAAGTACGCGGCTACAGCGTCGAAGAGTCGGAGGCACGCGAGGTGATTCGCCCGCATGTGAGCAATCTGCGTCGTAAGCTGAAGCAAGCCGGTCAAGACGTCGATTTAATCGTCAATGTGCGTGGTATTGGGTATCGTTTGAGCGAACAAGTGCCGAGTTAGTTGTTCATGCGCAATATTTATCGATCTATTGTTATTGTTATTGCATTATTTAGCGGAATCGCGTCAACGCAAGCACAACCGACCATCATCGAACAGATGACCCTTGAACAGCGTGTGGCGCAAATGTTCATGGTCAGTCTCTTCGGGCCAGAACCGACTGTTGTCGGTCAAGATTTCTTGCGTCGCTGGCAACCCGGCGGCGTTATTTTATTTGAGTACAATTCGGGTAATCCCTCAGCCATCACGAACTTGACGAATACATTCCAACAAACAATGCGCGATGTTGATGGCATCCCCCTCTTAATCGCTGTTGACCAAGAGGGTGGCGTCGTCGCCCGTCTGCGTGACGGCTTCACCGCTTTTCCGTCCCCGATTGTATTAGGCGCGTCCGGCGACACACAATTATCTTATGAAGTTGGGGCTGCAATGGCGCAGGAATTGCGGGCCGTTGGTGTTGCGATGAATCTTGCGCCGGTTGCTGATCTCGAAACGAATCCTGACAATCCGATTATTGTGCGACGTTCATTCGGCAGCGACCCGGCGATGATAAGCCCGGTGGTCAGCAACATGGTTTTGGGGATGCAAGATAACGGCGTCCTCGCGACCGTGAAGCATTTCCCCGGTCATGGAGAGAGCACGTTGGACTCGCATCTTGGATTGCCGGTTGTGGATTTAGACCGTCAACGCTTAGAGACAGTTGAGCTTGCGCCATTTCGCGAGGCGATCCTCGCTGGGGCTGAAGCGGTGATGGTAGCGCATATTTGGTATCCGAGTCTTGAGCCGGAGCCGAATTTGCCCGCGACCTTGTCGCACAATATTGTCACAGGTCTCTTGCGAGAGGAGCTTGGTTTCGACGGTCTTATCATCACGGATGCGCTCGATATGGACGCGATTGATCTCGCATTCACGACGCAAGATGCGGCAGTTCGCGCTGTTGAAGCCGGTGTTGACTTGATTGCTTTAGGGCCGCATGTCGGTTTATTGACGCAAGAACAATCGATTCAGGCGGTGGTTGATGCGGTGCGCGATGGACGCATCTCTGAAGCGCGTATCAACGAATCGGTGCGGCGCATTTTTGATGCCAAGGCGCGATTTGGCGTGCTCGATTGGCAGCCGTTGGACACGGAATCTGCCGCGCAACGGGTTGATGTCGCGGGGCATGAATCGCTCATTGAAGATGTGTTCGCCGCTAGTGTGACGGTCGCTTATGATACTTATGATCTTATTCCTGTGCCGGAAGAACGCTCTACCGCGTTAATTTATCCCGCAACACGTCTTCAAATCTGGCGTGAGTGTGAACCATTTAGTATGAATCTCACGCCGGTTGGTGTGTCGAACTTCCCGACAGATGAAGAGATTGCGTGGGCGGTGACGACAGCGTTCAATGCCGAAACGGTGATTGTTTTCACACAAAATGCCATCAACAATGCGCGGCAACAAGCGCTCGTCAATGCGCTGCCGCCGGAGAAGACGGTCGTCGTTGCCTTGCAATCATCTTACGATTGGACGACATTTCCCGATGTCGCTGCCTTCATGACGACATACAGCCCACTACGTCCAGCGGGGCCGGCTGCGTGTGCCGTGCTCTTTGGCGCAGCGCCCGCGCCGGGCAGACTCCCGCTCTCGCTCGGCCCAACATTGCCGGTCGGTTCGCGAGATGAGTAGATAATACATCGCAGGAATAAGACTTACGCAATCGGGTATCTTGCATCGTGCCGTCCGATGTTCAAACATCCGGCTACCGGAACACCAAACCCACTGCACGTAGACATAGCAGTTCCTCAAGGGGTTATTGAAGGGTATTCGATCACATTGCAATACCCTGAAGGACACTATTTGGCCCACATTATGGACAAATTGGTGTCAAATGCACCTGAAATCGATAACAAGTGTTGACAGCAGTCTGCTTCAGCAGACTTGACGCTTTGGTAGCCGGACATTTCAATGTCTGGCAGCACTCCCACGCTTGTGCCCAATCGGTTTTCGGGTTAATTTAGTATTGAACTCGCTCGCATACTTCAGGGACGACTTCTGATGGGCACACTCAATCCTGATTTGCTTTCAAAAGACCTCGACGCGATACTCAATGATGCTGTCGCCATCAAAGATGAAAATCGCCAAAACACGCTGATTCCGGAGATGGTTTTGCTCGCGTTGTTGCGGCGAAAAGACACAGCGGCTTCTCGTGTGTTGGCGCATTTTCAAAACAAACGCGGCGCCGACCTCGACAAGCTGACGCGACAGGTCGAGCTGGCAATTCGCAGCCGTAAAGAACGCAGCGGCGATCTCGATTTCGTGGCGCAAAATAACCGGCATGTGCCGCTTTCGCGCAGCATGATTATTTTGTTGGACGATGCGCTCAGTGTGGCGAATTCGTTGCACGAAATCCGTGTGGACACCGACCACGTACTCGGCGTGATGACCGAAAGCAGCGTCAGCACGAGTGGACTATTGCGACAACATGGCATCACCACGAAGGCCATGTCCGACTTGATGACGTCGGACAAGACATATCCTGAACGGGAGGGCGCGACGACTCGCGATTTCGTCGCTGTCGCCGAACGTGGCAATCTCCGCGCTGTGTATTTCCGCGAAGAATTGTTGCGCGACATGATGAATATTCTGACGCAAGCCGTCAACCGCCATGTCATCCTCATCGGCGACGACGGCGTCGGCAAGCGCACCCTTGTGTACAGTCTCGCGTTATTGATGTCGCAGGGTAAGGGGCCAGAAGGTCTCGGCAGCCTTGTGCAGGTTGATGAAACGGCATTGCTCGACAGCGATCAAAAAGCGATTCGTGCTGGGTTGAATCAGGCGCGGAACGGTATCCTGTTCATCCCCCACATCCATCGATTTTTCGGCGGGCCGATTAAAGCCGAATTTTCAAAATCGACCGCGCAGATTCAAAAAGCCTTCCTCGCCGATGACCCGGTGATTATTTGCTCAACCACCGAAATCGAATATAATCAACGGCTTGCTGGTGTCAGCGCGATTACGGAAAACAGTCAAGTGCTGCGGGTGCCGGAGCCAAGCGTCGAAGAAACGACCGAAATGCTCAAAATTAGCAAGCCGCATCTCGAAGATGATTACGGCCTCGAGATTGAAGATGCAGCGCTCGAATTGACGGCGCGTCTGGCGAAACGCTATCTCTCGGCGACGCCGCTGCCGCGTGGGGCCGAGCATTTGTTGCATCGCACGGCGGCCATGGTCAATATGAGCAAGCAGTCGCATCTCGCATTCAAGCCCGACCTCAGTGACGCGATCCTCGATGTCGAGGATGTCACACTCACCGCGAGTCAGATGACGGGCATCCCGGTCAGCAAATTAGGACAGGACGAACGTCTGCGTTATGCGAGTATGGTTGAGCATTTGAAGGAACGCCTCATCGGGCAGGATGAAGCGGTCTACGCCGTCAGCCGGGCGATTAAAACGGCGCGTGTCGGTTTGAAAGACCCAAAACGTCCCATCGGCGCGTTCATGTTTCTCGGCCCGACGGGCGTCGGCAAAACGGAACTCGCCAAAGCATTAGCGGAATTCATGTTCGGCAGCGAAGACCAAATGCTGCCGCTTGATATGAGCGAATTCCAAGACGAGAGCAGTCTCAACCGGCTCATTGGTTCGCCGAGTGGGTATGTGGACAGCGAAGCCGGTGGTCAATTGACCGAACGAGTCCGGCAGCAGCCGTATACGATTGTGTTGTTCGATGAGGTCGAGAAGGGGCACAACCGTGTCCTCGACATTCTGTTGCAGATGATTGAGGAAGGCCGCCTGACCGACGGGCGTGGCAATATGACGCGCTTTAGCGAGACGGTCATCATCCTGACGAGCAATCTGGGTGCGCGAGAACTCGCCGTGCCGGTCATCACTGACGAAGTGCGCGAGCGAGCGATGGATGAGGTGCGCAACTACTTTCGGCCTGAGTTCCTCAATCGACTCGATGAAGTCATCATGTTCCGTTCGCTGACGGACGAAGACCTGCACGCGATTCTCAAATTGATGCTGAAGAAAGAGGGCAAGTTGGCTAGCGAACGCGGCCTCGATCTTGTGTTTACTGAAGCGGCTGAGTTGTGGATGTTGGCGCAAAACGACGAACCCGAATACGGCGCACGTCCATTGCGGCGCATCATCCGGCGTTATGTGCGCGAGCCATTGGCCGACTTTTTGCTCAAGGTCAACCCACCGGCAGGGACAGATGTCCGCATTGATGCCAATGATGACGGTCTGCATTTTGCCGCGTTGGTTGATGGTGAAGAGATTACGGTGGGGAATTAATGGGTTTACGAATAGTTATTGTTGATTTTTGATGCGCAAGTTTTTCGCCACACTATTCGGCGCGTTGTCCACAAGTATGGGATTTCTCGTCGTCGCGCCGAAACTCAATGACTTTTTGTGGATTCCGCAATTGCTGCTCAACGAATTCTCTTGGATACCGACGGTATTCGGTGTTGTCGGGATGATCCTGAGTGTGGTGCGGAAGCCGCGCCATTATTGGGCGCTCGTGCTGAGTGTGCTGGGCATCTCATTTTCCACGAAACCTTTCTGGTGGATTCCACGCACCATCGCCGACCAAAAACAATCGATGCGGCGGGGAATCGGCGCGGATTATGAGTCGAAAATTCCGCCGGTGATGTTCACGCGCATGGCAACATCGTACTGGTCGTTGTCGAACACATTTGGCGGGCGTGAACGCAATGCGAAAGTACACGTCAGTTCAGACATCACCTATTCGATGCCGGGCAATCGTCCGCTTAAACTTGATGTCTATCATCCGAAGGTTGCCCCCGCCGTCGGCGACCGTTATCCTGCGATTGTGTGTGTGCATGGCGGCAGTTGGGCGTCGGGCGACAAAAACGATGCCTTTACGGTGCATCATCGCTATTTGGCGAGTCAGGGGTATGTTGTTTTCGCCGTGCAATATCGGCTCTCCGGCGAAGCGATATGGCCGGCTCAGATGGAAGATGTACAATGTGCTGTGCGGTGGGTCAAGCATCATGCTGATCAATACGATGTTGACGCGCAGCGTGTCGCTTTGTTCGGACGCTCCGCAGGCGGACACATTGCGTTGATGGCGGCCTATCGCGCCTGTGACCCGGCGGTCAAGAAAACCTGCTTGCCGGATGTTGACGCCAATGTACAATCGGTTGTCGCCATCTACCCGCCGACCGACTTGCGTTTGTGGCGGTCGGTGTCGTGGTCAGCCGTGACTGCGTTGATGGGCGGCTTGACGCACGAAAAACCGCAAGCGTATGCTGATGCTAGCCCGGTCGAATTTGTGCGCGACGGCTTGCCGCCGACTTTGCTGGTGCAGGGGTATATGGATGAACTCGTGTTCCCTGCACATGCCGAATCTTTGAAAAATCGATTGTGGTGTACCGATACCCCGGTCGTGATGCTGCGTTCGCCGTGGTCGCGGCATGGTTTCGATGGGTCGCTTTCTGGACTAGGCGCACAAATTGCACAATATTCGATAGATCGCTTCTTAGCATGGAGTTTGTACGGAGAATCACGACATGAATGATGAAACACTGCGCATCGGACGCAGACCCCCACGCCCGGAAAACGGCTGGTTGGCGTGGTTGGCCACAGTCGGCTACATCAGCAAGGAGCATAGCCCTGATGCGATGTTGACTGTGAAAGTCTACCCGCTCGAAGATCAGTATGGCTGGTCAGCAAGTGTTACTTGGGCGCAACATGTTGAAGAAGTTCACGATTTTCACTCATTTGCCGGTGCGTTGACGGCGTTGTGGGCCATCGTTGGTGACCATTATCAAATTTTCCTCCGTCCCGAAGATGGATTTCTACAACCCAAAGGCTATTCTGATGAGCGCTGGTTGGACGCAGATACCGCCTCGATTCTGGAGCGCTTAACCGATGTCGTCAACACGGCATTTGGCGACGATTGGATGTTGATTATTGTTTATCAACCCCTAGCCGAACCCGACTTGCGCGTGCAGATGCGGCTTGTGGCACGCGGTGATAGTGTACATGTGAGCGGTCGCGGCCCGGCATTGCGCGATGCGTGTGGCGCGTTGTATCGGAATGCCGCGCCGAAGTATTTCTCGAAATAACACACGGAGATGACATCCCCATGACTCAGGTCGATACATCTGTATTTCGCAAATATGATATTCGTGGTATAGCAGTCGGGGACGACCCGCAGCTTTCGCCAACGCTTGCAAGACTCGTTGGGCGTGCGTTGGGCACCTATCTGCCACAGCAATTCAATACCGAGCGCGTCTTCGTCGGTTGCGACAATCGGGCGACTTCGCCGCCGTTGAAGTCAGCTTTGATAGAAGGTATCGCCTCGACCGGGCTTGACGTCACCGACATTGGCGAAGTCATCACCCCGACGGTTTATTTCGCTTCGGCGACGTATGGCGACCACGGCGCGGGCGTGATGATTACCGGCAGCCACCTCGACACGCGCTACAACGGCATCAAGATGGCCTACGGCAGACTCGCCCTCGCTGACCAACAAATTCAGGATTTGCTCAAAATTATCCACGATGATGCCTTTGCTGCTGGTGAGGGCAGCGTCGGCGAAGATTTCGAGATGATTCACCGTCACATGGCAACTATCGGCGAAAAAGTTCAGATGGCGCGGCCATTGACGATTGTCGTCGATGCGGGCAACGGCATTGCCGGGACGTATGTGCCGCCGTTGTTGGAGAAGCTCGGCCTCACTGTGCATTGTCTGTATTGCGAGTCCGACGGTTCGTATCCGAATCATTTGCCCAATCCCGAAGACCCGAATATGACCAAAGACCTTGAAGCGAAGGTGCTTGAAGTCGGCGCGGATGCCGGTCTTGCCTTCGATGGGGATGCCGACCGTGCCGGGTTTATCGACAATCACGGCCATCACATCGCGGCAGACCGTTTGTTGGCCTTGCTCGCCCGCGACCTGTTGAAGCGGCAACCGGGTGCGCCGATTGTGTTTGATGTCAAATCGTCGCAGGCATTGAGCGATGAGATCAAAAAATATGGTGGCAAGCCTGTGATGTGGAAGTCTGGTCATAGTCTGATGAAACAGAAGATGACCGAACTCGGTTCGCCGCTTGGTGGTGAGG
>RFIA01000141.1 GCA_003695675.1 Chloroflexota bacterium | reverse complement strand
CGGGCGTCGTTATGTCGTCGAAAATCCGCCTCTATCAGCACGTCTACATCCGGCGCTATAATATGCGGCATGAGCGAAGAAATCGAACCGCAACCGCAAGAAGAAGCCGAGATACAATCACGTATCGCGTCCTCAGATAAAATGCCGCCGGATCATGTCGGCGTATTGATTGCCGCTTTCATCATGATGGTTGGTGGATGGTTCGGGTTGTATCAATTGGTGACGACGACGCTACCGCATGTCGGGCAGCGTTGGTTATTTTTCCTGCTGGTACAAATCGCCGTCACCGGCACCGCGATTCCATTCGTGCGGTATCTCAATGTGCGCTTCACACCGGTTGGCAACGAACTGCCGCCGGGCGGCGTCATCGTGCGGCAATCGTTGTGGGTGGGGTTATTCGTGGTGGCGGCTGCGTGGCTGCAAATCCCGCGTGTCCTCACCTTGCCGATTGCTTTTTTCCTCGCTTTGTCGTTTATTGTGATCGAATTCTTCCTGCGATTTAGAGAACGTGCCGATGAAAGCCAAATCGATGAATGATCTGCTGCGTACATTACCCGCAGTCGATGCGCTGCTCAACAGCGATGGCGGCGTCCAACTCGTCGCGCAGTTCGGGCACGACCTCGCGCGCGACGCGCTGCGTGCTGCGCTTGACGATATTCGCGCTCGAATTCGTGCCGGTGATGTCGTGGCCGTCGATGATGAAACGGTGTTAAGCCGCGCCCATGAGCAATTACAAGGCGACTTGCAACCGACATTGCGCCCAGTCATCAACGCGACCGGCGTCATCATTCATACCAATTTGGGACGCGCCCCGCTTTCGGACGATGCGCTGGAAGCGATGCGAGCGGTCGGCGGGCAATACAACACGCTCGAATTTGATCTGACAAGTGGCAAACGCGGCAGCCGTCTGCTTCATGCAAGCGCGGCATTGCAGGCCATCACCGGCGCTGAGGCGGCGCTCGTCGTCAATAATAATGCGTCGGCGTTGGTGTTGCTGCTTTCGGCGCTCGCACAAGGCCGCGAGTGTGTCATCTCTCGCGGGCAGTTGGTCGAAATTGGCGGCGGTTTTCGTGTGCCGGACGTTATGGCGCAAAGCGGCGTGCAGTTGGTCGAAGTCGGCACCACCAATCGAACACGCGCCGCAGATTATGAACAGGCCGTCGGCGAGGCAACGGCGCTGTTGATGCGTGCTCATGCCTCAAACTTCAAAGTCGTCGGCTTCACCGAGCAAGCGTCGCTGGCTGATATGGCGGACATCGCCCACCGGCACGGGATTCATCTCGTCGATGATCTTGGCAGCGGCGCCTTGTTGGACACAGCGACCTTCGGCCTCGACCACGAACCCACGGTGCAAGAAAGCCTCGCTGCTGGCGCCGACCTTGTCGCCTTCAGTGGCGACAAGCTGCTCGGCGGGCCGCAAGCCGGTATTCTCGTCGGTAAGCGAGCCTTAATCGACCAACTCAAACGCCATCCATTGGCACGCGCCGTCCGCGCCGACAAATTGGCGTTGGCCGCGTTGATGGCGACGCTCAATCATTATCGTAAAGGCGAAGCGTTGGAGAAAATTCCGGTTTGGCAGATGATTGCGCGACCGCTAGACGACATTCGCCACACCGCCGAATCGTGGGCCCAACAAGTCGGCGGCACAACGGTCGCAGGCGAATCGACTGTGGGTGGTGGCAGCTTGCCCGGCGCGACTCTGCCGACCGTGTTGCTCGCGCTGGATGTTGCGCACGCGGACGATTTCGCCGCGAAATTGCGGGGCTGCGAAGCAGCGATTATCACCCGTATCGCAGACGGGCGCGTGCTGCTCGACCCGCGCACCGTCTTGCCACGACAAGAACCGATCTTGCTGCAACATCTGCATGATGTATTACAAAATCATCTCGATTGTTGATAAAGTATCTAGAGTCCGAAAATGATTCGAAAACCACAAAGCCGCAAAGGACGCCAAGCAAGAGAAAAACAGATCGTTCAGCAATCCATTCAGAGCAAGTACCTTCTTCTGATAGGCAGCTTCATCGTTGTTTTCTTCATCCTTGCCGAAGTCGTTGCCGGGTTTGTTTACAACAGCCTCGCCTTTCCCAACAGTTACGACACCACGCGCAATCCCAATTATCAACGCGGATGGGTCGAATATACGCGGCCACCCGCCGTCGATGCCGATGCACGACGTGTGATCGTCATCAGCAATTCACAAGGTTTTCTCAAAGAACGAGCAGAAGGCAACCTGACGTATGCGGCTGAGTTGGAGACGCTACTCAACCAACAATTGGCCGGGCAGCATGTAGAGGTGCTCAACTGGTCAATTCACGGCGGCATGGCGCCCGAAATGGTGCTGCTCGCGGCTCGTTCCGCAGCCCACAATCCCGACGTCATCGTGCTCGTCACCTACATGCCCAATTTCGTCGCCGACATCCAACCGATTTCGTGGTATGTCAGCGATGCCAATCGACTCGCTTACCTGCCGGAGGTGCGGCAATATTTGCCAGAGCGTTTTGTCGCGCGGCATAAAATCAACCGTCCGCTTGCATGGTTGGAAGCCAACACGAATCTAGGGCGCATGAAAAATTTCCTTGAAATCCCTCGCATGGGCAATTGGACATGGACACCGATAGAACCTGTACGAGTTGTCGAACCGCGAGGCACGCCCATCCGTTGGAACGATAATGCGACCGACCTCATGCAAGATTTTTACGATACTGTTCGCGCTGCTTCGCCCGATGCTCAATTGCTGATCGTGAGTATGCCCATGAATCAAACCGGCTATGACGACGAAGGCTGGGGAATTCTGCACAGCTTCATCCCTCATACGCGCGAAGCGCTCGGCGACAGCGCGGATGTGCGCAGCTTCTCGATGCGACCGGAATCATCGCGCCCGAATATTTCTATAGCCACCGCCATCTACGCCCCGAAGGCCATCGCTTATTCGCTGAATGGCTCGCCGGCTATGTACGCGATGCACTTGAGGCAGACACATGAACAACGCGCAATTCTCCATCGAAAAATATAAAACACTATTGCCAGTGATTTTCGTCATTTTTATTTCGTTCATCATCCACAATGCGTATGGCGTCAACGGTAGTCTGTCGCGGGACGATGCAATCTGTTTGTACGCCGGGCAACAAATGGTAGAAGGGACACCGCCCTATCAGAGTATCTTCGTCAATCGAACCCCACTTGGCGGCATGATTGCCAGCGGGGCGATATGGTTTTCAAAATGGATTGAAGCCGACGACATTCGGGCAGTCAGAACGCTTTTTTTGTTCATAGGCGTTTTGCACAGCGCGATCTTGTTCTTGTTGGCGCAGCGCATCTTTTCATCACGAACAGTCGCTTTGTTCAGTGCGTTGGCTTTTCTCGCCTTTTTTGACTTTACCAGACATGCTGCTTCTGGCCCGCAGCCCAAAACCTTGCTGGTTCTCTTTCAAACACTCAGTTTGCTATTGATTGTGAAGCAGCGCTGGTTCTGGGCGGGGGTGGCCGGTTCGCTGGCATTCTTAGGTTGGCAGCCGGGCGCATGGTTCGGTGTTGTCGCTGGGCTTTTCGCCTTGCTGGAATATCGCAACCGTCGGTTGATACCCGCGCTGCAAACGGCACTGGGCGCGAGTGTCCCCCTCATCGTTGTGGCTTGGTATTTTTGGCAAAAAGATGCGCTCTCCGATTTCATCGAAGGCGCCGTCACATTTAATTTGAAATATCTGAGCCGCACCGAGGTTCCCCTGAATGTGCACCTTAGAATTATTGCGCTCAATGTACAGAACAACTACGAATTCATGTTTTTACCCATTATTATCGGTCTCATGGTGATCGTGGGTTTTTATTTCTGGCGGCGTACTGAACACCCATGGTGGCAAGACTTGTTGTTCCATCATCCACTTCGCGTGATATTGATTAGCTTCATCGCGCCCGTACTCTGGACACTCCAAGACTATCAAGGGGCGCAGGATTTTTATGTCTTCCTGCCGTATTGTGCGCTGGGTTTCGGGTACTTTTTGGCGATCATTCCCCGATATATTCAACAAAACAATTCGATGATCCGCACGCAAATCGTGATCGCGGTTATCAGCTTTGCGCTTATTTTTGGAACCTTAATCAATATTGATTCCAAAAACAACAGGGGGTTGCTCCGGCAACAACAGTTTGCCGAAGAAATCTTAGCGCAATTCGACGAGGATGTTCGCGTCGTGTCAATCGGCAGCCCACAATTCATGGCGATCACGCATCAAACCAATCCCAATCCGTATCTGTTCATCATCGCCGGTATCGCAAATCGAATCGAAGATCAAACGGAAGGGGGCATTCCGGGCTGGCTTGCAGAGCTTGAAACTTACGATCCTGATGTGATTGTGTTTGGGGACACGAGGGGGGCACACGCAAAAGACATCACGCGATGGATTAAAGATCATTATGAGGAGATGAATCATGGCCCGTGGACGTATTATGTGCGCCCCCCAATCGAAACACAAGCGCCGCCATCACAAAACGACAATTCAACTTGATGCGAAACGTGGCTATTATTGTGCAAACTATCAACGGTGTTGTTCGTATGGAACATTTGCGAGAAAACATTAAGCCGATAGAACAACCGAGCAGCTTGCCCAACATCGGTCGTTTGGGCATACAATCCAAATCATTCGTCGCCATCATCGGTACGATTATCGTGGTGTTGTTGGCTGGCGAGGGCATCGCCGCCTTGATTTACAAGCAAATCGACTTTGCTGACAGCTACACCACGTATCGCAATCCATATTACCGGCGCGGTTGGGTCGAATATACGAGGCCGCTTCCAAAACCACCTAATACTCGGCGGATTATTATACTGTCAAATTCGCAAGGCTTTCTCGAAGAAGTGCTCGATGGCAGCTTGACGTATGCGGCACAACTCGAACAATTGCTCAACGAACAACTCCCCGACACGCCGACAGAAGTGCTCAATTGGTCGATCAGCGGCGCACGCAGCCCGGAACTTGTGCTGTTAGCGGCGCGGGCGGGGGCGCACGATCCTGATCTGGTTTTGCTCGTCAATTACTTGGGCAATTTTTCCGAACGTACCCGAGAAATCAGCTTCTACATCAGCGATGCCAATCGTCTCGGTTATATGCCCGAAGTGCGACAATATCTCCCTGAAGCATTCATCGAGCTACATCAGATCAATGACCCGCTCGCGTGGCTCCAAGCCAACACCTATCTAGGACGGCTGACCAATTATCTCGAACTGCCTCGTTACAAATCATGGTCGTGGGATTATACCGACCGGGTATTGCGACAGCTCGACAATTCTCGACATTCAAATCGCTGGAATGATCGTGCCGATGAGCAGTTGCGTTTTATCTATCAAGCGCTCTCGAATAGCACAGGGGCAGCGCCCCCGCCTTTGATGATCGTTCACATGCCGCTCAACGAGGCGTCATTCCGCCCCAATGCGTGGGAGAAGTTGCAGACCTTCATCCCCGGCGTCGAAGCCGTATTCGAAGGAGTCGATCATGTGTCGATTTATGATGCGCACGATCTGTTTACACCCGAACGATTTTGGGGATGGGCGCATATACGACCCGACGCGCATCGGGAATTTGCCGAATGGCTGCTGCCACGCGTGCTCGACTCGCTAGGCGAATCGTCATCCATGACGACATCATCACTGGCTTCATAGGTCAATAATACATCATGGCTGTACAAACCTTATCACCGGAAACTCACATCAAATCGACGCAAAGTTGGGGGCGCTACGTCATCATCCTCGTTGCCATTGTTGGCTTTGTGATGGCCGCCGAAGGCTTGGCGGCGATGATTTACCAGCATATCGAATTCGCGACAAGTTATGACGCGCCGCGCAATCCAAATTTTCGGCGCGGTTGGGTCGAATATACGCGACCGCCCGCGACCCGCGAACCCAATGAGCGTCGCATCATCTTGATTTCCAACTCGCAAGGTTTTTTGCGCGAACGCCCCGAAGACGAATTCGTCTATGCCAGCCAACTTGAAATGCTGCTCAACCAACAAGCCGATGGAAGCAACTATCAAGTGCTCAACTGGTCGATACCCGGCGGGAATGCCCCCGAGTACATTTTGCTCGCGGCGAGAGCCGCCGCCCACGACCCCGACATGATTTTGTTGGTCACCTATTCGCAAGATTTTGTCGAAGACCTCCATCCGATTGCTTTTTACATCAGCGACGCCAATCGCCTAGGGTATCTCTCCGACGTGCGGCGCTATCTACCCGCCGAATTCATCCGACAATACGCGATTAACGACCCACTCGCATGGTTAGAAGCCCACACATATTTGGGGAATATGCGCAATCGGTTAGAGATTCCGCAAAACGATTCGTGGACGTGGGAAGCCCGCGAGAAGCGAGACCGCCCGCGCGGCCTCCACAGATTCAAGGAGTGGATTGAGCAAGCCGAACGCGAAATGCAATTCCTCAACGACACGTTGCTGGCTGCGCTGCCCGATACCCCGATTGTCATCGTTCAGACGCCAATCAACGACTTGGCATTTACACAAGACAGCCTGAATCAAGCCGAGCAATTCATTCCTAGACTGCAAGCACATTTTGAAAGCAACCCCAACGTCACCATTCTCAACGCGAGCGACATCATTGCACCCGAAACATTTTATCCCGATGGTGTTCATTTTCGTCCCGAAGGTCACCGACAATTTGCCGAATGGTTGTTGCCGGTCGTCAACAATACACTGGAAACGATAAGCCGATGATTTTCAACTCACCCGAATTCGGAATTTTTGCCTTAATTGTCTTCCCGGTTTATGCTGTGCTGCGCGGCAAGCCCTTGCGCTTTTGGCTCGTCGTGATGAGTTACATCTTTTACGGCTGGGCAAACCCGTGGTACATCTTGCTTTTGCTGGGGTCTACGGTGTTAGACTTCAATATCGGCAAACGTATGAGCCGCACCGATGATGCCCGTCGTCGCAAGATGTTGCTCGCTATGAGTCTCATTGGCAATCTCGGTGCGTTGGGCATCTTCAAATATTCCGGCTTCGTCATCCGCTCCATCAATGATATTGCAGCGACGATTGGAGTCGCCTTCCCGGTTGAACCGCCGGACATCCTGCTGCCGATTGGTATCAGCTTTTATACATTCCAAACCCTCAGTTACACGATTGACATTTATCGCGGCCAACTGGAACCAACCGACAGCTTTTCGGCCTTCGCGTTATATGTCGCCTTCTTCCCACAACTGGTCGCCGGGCCGATTGAACGCGCCACCCATCTGCTGCATCAACTCGAAGAAAAACAACCGACGACGACCGACGATCTCATAACGGGTATCACCCGTGTGCTGTGGGGGTTGACGAAGAAAATCGTCTTCGCCGATTATTTGGGGATTTATGTGGCAACCGTTTATGACGGCGGGGCGAGCAATCTCGATTATCTATTGGCGACGTATGCGTTTGCGTTTCAAATTTATCTCGACTTTTCCGGTTATTCAGACATCGCGATTGGTTTAGCCCGCATCATGGGCATCGACCTGCGCGAGAATTTTCTCTGGCCGTATCTGTCGCGCAATATCTCGGAATTCTGGCAGCGCTGGCATATCAGCCTATCGACATGGCTGCGTGATTACTTGTACATTCCACTTGGCGGGTCGCGCAAGGGGTCAGCCCGTACAGCAGCGAATGTCGTCATTGTGATGTTTCTCGGCGGGTTATGGCACGGCGCAGACCTCAAATTCGCGATATGGGGGTTGTGGTTGGGGTTGGCGCTCGGCGTGTATCATATCTACGCCTTGATCTTCAAGAAGAAATTCAATCTCGACGACTCATTGCGTTGGCGAGATGTGATTGGTATCTTCATCACACTACAAACGGTGATGATTTCGTGGGTCTTCTTCAGGGCGGACTCAACCACCCGCGCCTTCAACATTCTCGAAAATTTCGTCACGAGAGATTTAAGGAATTGGACGAGGCTGCGTGCCCTCAATGAAGAAGAAGCGCTGCTTGTCGTCGTTCTCATGGTGATCACATTTGGTCTGCATATTTTTCATCGCCTGCAACAAGGACGTGCTTTCTTGAAATGGCGACATCCGGTGCTTGTTGGGGCGTTCTGGGGTGGGTTAATCTTATTCATGTTCATGTTCCACGCCCCGACCGGCGAACGGTTCATTTATTTCCAATTTTGACGCGCTTATCCGCTTTCTAACAGTAAGGATTTCCTGTGACCACAACATTTGATGAACGTATCCGAGATTTGGTCGCCTATGCTTATGAACATGCGCCGGCTGTGCGCGACAATCTGGAGGCAGCCAATCTCACCCCAGCCGATATTCAAGGGGCGGACGACCTGCCCAAGATACCGATTTTGCGCAAAGATGATCTCATCGCGATGCAAGCAGCCAATCCCCCCTTCGGCGGCCTGTTGACTGTCGCGCCCGACACCTTGCCGCACATCTTCATCTCGCCCGGCCCGATTTACGATCCCCAACCCGACAATCCCGAAGCGGCGCAAGGTATGCAAGCCGTGCTCGCTGCTGGCGGCTTCGAGGCCGGTGATCGTGTTTTGAATACATTTTCCTATCACCTCACCCCTGCCGGTATGTTGATTGACCGCGCTTTGCTCAACGCCGGATGCACGGTGATTCCGGCGGGGCCCGGCAATACAGAGATTCAAATCAAAATGATTCACGATCTCGCCATACAAGGGTATGTCGGCACGCCGAGTTTTCTCGCCATTATGCTAGAGAAAATGATCGAGATGGGGCTTCCCAAAGAAGCCGTCCCGGTCAAGAAAGCATTCTTCAGCGCCGAACCCTACACCCCATCGCAACGCGCCCTGTTTGAAGACGAATATGGGATGCAAACCGTTTCGGCGTATGGCACGGCGGATCTCGGCGTGATTGCCTATGCAAGCGGCGCCGCGACCGGCTTTTGCGTGCTCGACCATTTGTATCTCGAAGTGGTTGACCCCGACACCGGCGAAGCGGTTGAGGCGGGCATGGCGGGCGAAATTTTGGTGACGACGATCAATTACGCTTATCCGCTCATTCGTTTTGGCACGGGTGATCTCGGCGCGTTGGCGGCTGATGCAGACGCGGCTTGTGATGGGCGACAGCAATTGCTCGGCTTGTTCGGGCGCAGCGGCGACGCCATCAAAGTGCGCGGCATGTTTTTGCATCCGAATCAACTGAAGGCGGCGATTGCCCGCGTGCCACAAATCAAATATGCGCAAGCTGTCATCACCCGGCCACAGCATCGCGACCACCTGACGGTATTGGTTGAATTGCACGAGGATGCGGATGATGTTGCGCATATCGAAGCGGCCGTCAAAGCGCATCTTCAGGGTGTGGCGCGGCTGCGCGTCGATGATGTGCAACTCGTCGAGAGCGGGGCGATTGACCCGCAGCAGCGCAGCATCATTGACGAGCGAACGTGGGAATAAGCAGTAGAACCATTTAGCACCACCGGCAATTGTGCCGGTGAAAATTGTCGCATACGCTAATTACGTTCAACATCGCTACATTCGATCATAGCACACAACAAGTGAGGATTTGGTGAACCGATATTGGGCTGCCTTTTGGCTCGTGGGCTTCATTTATGGCACGAGCTTCTTATTGAACGCCATTGCGCTGCGCGAACTCAATTCCCTCGAAATCGGCTTCTTGCGGTATGGGCTAGCGGGTATCGGGTTGTTAGCCATCGTCTGGTATCAAAAACGTCCCTTCCCTCGCGACCGCAAATCGCTTATGGAGTTGGCGCTGATTGGTCTCGGCAACCACACCTTGCCGTTTGGTCTCATCGTGTGGGCGCAAACCCGTGTCGATAGCGGCTTAGCGGCGGTCTTCATGGCGACGGCGCCGCTTTACAGTTTGTTGGTTGCCCACTTCATTTTTGAAGATGAGCGCATGACGCCACAAAAAGTGCTTGGGGTTTTCATGGCTTTCACCGGCATCGTTTTGCTGTCGAGTCGCAGCTTGCAAGAGGGGGGGCTAAGCGGCAGCTTTTTTGGCGAAGCGGTGATTATCTTCGCCGCCGCTATCAGCGCGATTGCCACTATCTACAGCCGCCGTGTGATCCGCAATAAACCCGATGCCGTCGTCATGTCTACCGGCGCGATGCTTTCGAGCGCAATCATGATGCTGGCCGCATCGTTCGTTCTGGCCGGTGTGCAAGACGGGAGCGTGCCCGCGTTCCTCACGGGCTTGAGCGCGAACATTTGGCTGACGATGTTGGTGATGGCTGTCGTGAACACACTGCTCGCCAACACATTATTTTACTACGTTATCCGTGGGCTAGGCGCATCGCGTTCGACAATGGTGACGTATGTCTTCCCGCCGGTGAGCCTCGTGCTCGGCGCGGTGTTCTTGCACGAGGTGATCGATGCACGCATCATCTTCGGCACATTCATCATTTTGAGCGGCCTCGCGATTGTCAACATGCAGCTGGAGCAAAGTTTCGCCCCAATCCATCGTATGCTTCAAGAAACACGATAGGAACGGGCGTCCTTCCTTGCACATCAAGATAAGCCTCAATCGTTTTGAGACGCTCAACAAAAAACCCCCGATCATTTTGTCGAGGGTGTGAATTTTGCGAAGGCGATCAGCATCACAGCACGCGATGACAAGCTGCCCAATGACCCGGCGTGTGCTCGATGAGCGGCGGGTCTGGCTCGTGGAAGCATGGCTCTAACGCGACGGGGCAACGGGTGTTGAAGTTGCAACCAATCGGCGGGTTGGCCGGGCTGGGCACATCGCCGGTCAAGATGATGCGCTGCCGTTGCTTTTCGACGATGGGGTCGGGCACGGGCACGGCGGAGAGCAGCGCCTGCGTATACGGATGCAACGGGTTGTCGTAGACCTCATCGGTCGGGCCAAGTTCAACGATCTTACCAAGATACATGACCGCCACGCGATTGCAAATATGGCGTACCATACTCAAGTCATGCGCGATGAACAGATACGTCAGGTTCATCTCTTCCTGAAGTTCTTGCAGCAGATTGACGACCTGCGCTTGGATCGACACATCGAGCGCGGAAATCGGCTCGTCGGCGACGATGAAGCTCGGATTCAAGGCGAGGGCGCGGGCGATACCGATACGTTGGCGTTGACCGCCGGAGAATTCGTGCGGGTAACGGTTGATGAAGTACGGGTTGAGGCCGACACGCTCCAGCAGATTTTCGACAAACTCTTGCATTTGGTTGCGCGGCACGGTTTTGTGAATGCGCAACGGTTCGCTGACGATACGCCCGACAGACATGCGCGGGTTGAGTGAGGCGAACGGATCCTGAAAGATCATCTGCATCCGCTTACGCATCTTGCGCAATTCCTCACCCTTCATCGTCGAAAGTTCTTGACCCTCAAATTGGACTGAGCCAGCAGTCGGGCGATACAATTGCAAAATCGTGCGACCGGTCGTGCTCTTGCCGCAACCTGACTCGCCGACGAGGCCGAGTGTTTCGCCGCGATAAACATCAAAGCTGACGTCATCGACCGCTTTGACATGCCCGACAGTGCGTTGTAGGATGATGCCAGATGTGATCGGGAAGTGCTTCTTCAAACCGCGAACGCTCACCAGAACATCGCCATCTTTGCCATTGCTGCTTTTTTGTGTTTGTGTATCGATTGTGGGGGCTACCGTTGACATCCTACGCAACTCCTTCTTCTGCGACGACTGGGTTCGGTTCAGCAGTTCGCACATCGACCCAACACGCCTTCAAATGATTCGCTTCGCTGCCTTCACCCGGTTCAAGCGGGGGTTGTTGTTCCCAGCATTTGTCGAGCACATAGGGGCAGCGCGGCGCGAAGGGACAACCGACCGGTTCAATGCGCATGTCGGGGGGCGAGCCTTCGATCTGATGCAGCTTTTCGCGGACACCGCTTTCCTCGTCGAGGCGCGGCAGCGATTCGAGCAAGCCGAGTGTATAGGGGTGGCGTGTGTCGCCGAACACGGCTTCGACAGAGCCACGCTCCATGATACGACCGCCGTACATCACCTGAATATTGTCCGAAATCCCAGCGACAACACCCAGATCGTGCGTAATCCAGATGATCGCCATGCCGAACTCTTCCTTCAGCCGTTTGACGAGTTCGATAATCTGCGCCTGAATGGTGACGTCGAGCGCGGTCGTCGGCTCGTCGGCGATGAGTAATTTCGGGTCGCACGAAAGCGCCATCGCGATCATCACACGCTGCCGCATACCGCCAGAGAATTGATGTGGGTAATTGTTAAGACGGCTAGCCGCGTCGGGAATGCCGACAAGTTCGAGCAATTCGGCAGCGCGGTGGTTGGCTTCTCTATTGCTCATGCCTTTATGCAATTTGAGCGCTTCGGTAATTTGGGAACCAATCGTCAAAACGGGATTGAGCGAGGTCATCGGGTCTTGAAAGACCATCGCGATTTCTGCACCGCGCACGAGTCGCATCTCGTCGGACGGCAATTTGAGCAGGTCGCGCCCACGAAAGATGACCTCCCCATTTTCGACCTTACCCGGCGGGCTAGGAATCAGCCCCATGATTGAAAGCGCGTGGACGCTTTTGCCACTGCCACTTTCGCCCACGACACCGAGTGTCTCGCCCTCTTCGAGGACATACGACACGTCGTTGACGGCGTAGACGGTGCCCTCTTGTGTATAAAATCGAGTGACGAGGTTTTTCACCTCCATTAATGTTTCCAAGAAACACGCCTCCTTAAAAATTTATTGTTTCGCCTCGTAACAAAAATTTTAGCTATTCAGCCGCCAGCCCGCCAGCTTGTCAGTAATTGATGGGTACGAAACCAACCCGAATGAATAAGTTTATTATTGATGATAGCAGCATAACCGGACAGACGAGAATGCTAGCAAACTGCCCGCTATTATGCCGCGTTGTTGCATATTTTGCAAAATGAAATGCGCGTACCAATTTCGATACAATCTCGCTAGAGGTACGCGCAAGGCAAGTCATAGGTTCAATGTTGCCGCCGTTTTACGAACGCGGCTGGGCTGCGACCGCGCCTTTTCGCACTGCACGATACCACGCAATCGTCTCGCGCAGGCCATCTTCAAAATGGGTTGTGGCGCGAAAACCAAACTCGCGTTCCGCTTTGCTGACATCTAGTTGACGGCGCGGCTGCCCGTTCGGTTTCGAGGTGTCCCACTGCAGTTCGCCTTCAAAGCCGACGAAGCGGGCAATCGTTTCGGCCAAATCGCGGATGCTAATCTCGAAACCGCTGCCGATATTGACCGGGTCGGGCTTATCATACGTGGCGGCGGCCAGCGCAATCGCATAGGCGGCATCTTTCACATAGAGAAATTCGCGTGTCGGCGACCCATCGCCGAATAACGTCACATGATCGACTCCGGCTTCTTGCGCATCCATCATCTTGCGAATCATGTCGGGGATGACGTGAGCGTATTCGGGGTCGAAGTTGTCGCCCGGCCCGTACAAATTGACCGGCAGCAGATGAATCGCGTTGTAATCGTACTCCGCGCGATAGGCTTGGCTTTGGACGAGCAGCATCTTTTTTGCGAGGCCATACGGCGCGTTGGTTTCTTCGGGATACCCATTCCACAAGTCTTCTTCTTTGAAGGGGATGGGCGTGTGCTTCGGGTAGCTGCATATTGTGCCGATGCCGACAAATTTATCGACCCCGGCGCGATGGGCATATTCGAGCAACAATGTGCCCATCATCATATTGTCGAAGAAGAAGCGTCCCGGATATTTGCGATTGGCGCCGATACCACCGACCGTCGCGGCGAGGTGGATCACCATCGTCGTGTCGGGATAATCGCGATACAGGCGGACGACGGCTTCTTTTTCGCGCAGGTCATATTCAAAGCTGCGCGGGACGACAATCTGCCCCGCACCGAGCTTTTCGAGTTGTGCGACGAGATGGCTGCCGAGAAAGCCGCTGCCGCCGGTGACGATAATGCGTTGATTGTTCCAGTCGAAGTTT
>RFIA01000140.1 GCA_003695675.1 Chloroflexota bacterium | reverse complement strand
TATGATTCGCACGGCGCCTACAAAAACGCCGTCATCTTGATAACCGATATTTCGGAGCGTATTCAGGCAGAAGCAGCATTGCGTCAAAGCGAGGAACGCTTCCGCACCATTTTCGAGTCCGCCCCGATTGGTATGGTGATTACTGATGCCGAAAATCGGTTGATTCAAACCAATCAAGCCTTCCAACAGATGATTGAATATAGTCAAGATGAATTGGCGATGATGACGTCTGATGACATCACCCATCCGAACGACCTTGAGCAAAATCAGACCGTGCGTGGGATGTGGCAAGCAGACGACTGCAACCATGTGACAGTCGAAAAACGGTATGTCACGAAATCAGGAGGGGTGCTTTGGGCGATCACATCGGTCTTCCGGCTTTTTGATGCGCATGGGCGAGAAATCAATAGTGTCGCCATGATTACCGACATCACTGCACATAAAAACGCAGAAGCCAAATTGCGCGAAAGTGAGACCCTCTACCGCACACTAACGGCGAATCTACCGAAAAGCGCCGTCATGATTTACGATCACGATTTGCGTTTTGTGCTGGTTGACGGCCCTGAAATCGAGGCAGCAGGCTTCACAAAAGCGATGCTTGAAGGCCACATTGTTCACGATGTTTTGCCTGCCGAGTTTGTTGAGGCTGTTGAACCTTATTTGCAGGGTGCTTTGCGTGGTGAAACACACTGCGTCGAATTACCTTTCGGTGATCATTTGATTTATGAATTGACCTATCTGCCGTTGCGCGAACACAACGATCACATCATTCATGGCATGATTCTGGCACGAAATATTACCGATTTGAGGGAGGCTGAGCAACAAGCGCGTGAGCTTGAAAGTGCCAAAGAACAAGAACGAGAACGCTATCGCGCCTTATTTGAACAATCGAATGATGGCATCTTTCTGATGGGATTAGATGGTCATTATATCGATTGCAATCAACGCGCCGCCGATATGCTCGGCTACACCCGCGAAGAAATTGTCAACATGACTTATCGCGATGTCTCGCCACCGTCGGAGCATCCCAAGGCGCTCTTGATTTTCGAACAGCTCATGCGAAATGAAACACCGCCGATTTATGAACGCACACTCCTCAAAAAAGATGGCACGACATTCCCGGCTGAGATTCGCGTCGAAGTTGTGCGTGACGCCGATCATAATCCGTTGCATATTCAAAGTGTTGTGCGCGACATCACAGAGCGTAAGCAACATGAACAAGCCCTGCGGGAAAGTGAAGCGAAGTATCGCTCGATGATCGAATCGTTGGCCGAAGGCATTATTGTGCAAAATGCAGACAACATTGTGATTGCCGCCAATACGAGTGCCGAACGAATGTTGGGTATACCGGGCAAGCAAATGATCAACCAAAGAGCGGATGTGGTTGATTTGCATCTCATCCGTGAAGACGGAACGCGCATCCCCCGCGACCAATATCCCGCGAGAGTCACACTGCGCACGGGCTTGCCACAAAATAACCTCATTGCAGGTATTGTACAACCAAACAAACCGGTTCTCTGGATTTCGATCAATACACGACCACTCTTCAACGAATACTCCGACCAACCGATTGCCGTCGTACTCTCATTTACCGACATCACCGAATTCAAGAAAGCGCAGCAAGAACGATTTGAGATGACGCTTGAAAAAGAACGCATGCAAGTCCTGCGCGATTTCATCAACGATGCGTCGCACGATCTGAAAACGCCGATTACGACGATCAACACCTCGCTTTATTTGATCGGCAAACAGGATGTTTCTGAAGCGATCAAACGCCATCTCGATGTGGTGCAGTCACAAGCTGATTACCTGACGAAATTGGTCGATGATATGTTCACGATGACGCGCCTTGATGCTGAGTATGAGTTGGAGTTCAGATCAGTTGATGTCTATCGATTGGTGCGCAAAGTCTTACTCGAAACCGAGGCGTTGGCTCTCCAAAAGAGGCATGAAGTCGTGTTTGATGCGGCTGATGATAGACCACTTATCCATGCGGATAGCAATTATTTGCGACGCGCTCTGATCAATATTATCGGTAATGCCATCAAATATACGCCGGAAGGGGGCACGATTAATGTGCGCATTGATCGCAATGAACGCTATGTCATCATCGCTGTGCAAGATAATGGCATCGGCATTGACGACCACGATTTGGAACACATTTTTGAGCGCTTCTATCGTGCGGATAAAGCTCGCGGCAGCGAAGGCGGCACCGGTCTTGGGCTGGCAATCACGCGCAAAATTATTGAGGCGCACAATGGTTGCATCACAGTCGAAAGTGAAGCCACGCGGGGCAGCACATTCACACTGCATCTACCGCTAGCTGAGCAGGTAGAATCCACTGAGAAATAAATAGAAGCAACGCAAAGCCACAATGCTCTGCGGTTCAATGTTTTTATATGTTGAGATTCATTGATATGGAGCTTTTATGCGATTAATTCTGATTGGATTCGGTGTCGTCGGGCAGGGGCTGGCTCGCATTTTGCGAGACAAGCGCGATGACCTCAAGCAGCGATATAACTTCACGTCCGAAATCGTCGCCGTCATCACCGGGTCACGCGGCACGTTATATCGTCCGGACGGTCTCGACATCGCGCAATTGTTGAGCGCGATTGAAGCCGGGAGTCTCTCCCATTATCCAAAGCACGACGGCCTGATCCGCGATTGGGACGCGCTGCGTATCATTCGTGAGGGCGAGGCCGATGTCATTGTCGAGGCTAGCCCGACAAATCTTGAGACGGCGCAACCGGCGCTCGATTATTGCGTGGCCGCGCTTGAAAGCGGTAAGCACATCGTCACGGCGAATAAGGGACCGATTGCGCTCGCATATCATGATTTGATGGTGCGAGCGAAAGCTGCCGGGCGACAAGTGCTGTATGAAGCGACGGTCATGGCGGGGACACCGGCACTGCGCTTAGGGGTAGAAGCATTGGCCGGATGCACCGTCAGTGAAGTACGTGGCATCCTCAATGGCACGACGAATTATATCCTAACGCAGATGGAAAACGGCATGGATTATGCCGAGGCGCTGGCACAAGCGCAGCAACTTGGTTATGCCGAGACCGACCCGGCGGGCGATGTCGAAGGATGGGACGCGGCGGCCAAAGTCATAATTTTGGCGCTGACATTTTTCGGCAAAAAGTTGACACTCAATGATATGGATGTGCGGGGCATCACCGGGATTACGGTGGCGGATGTGCGCGAGGCACAAGCTGCCGGTGAACGTTGGAAATTGATGGCGTCCGTCACCGCAGATGGCGGGCGTGTGCAGCCGGTGCGCATCCCGATGAGTGACCCATTGGCAGGCGTCGCTAGTGCGACAAATGCGATAACGTTCGTGACCGATTTGATGGGCGAGGTGACACTCGTCGGTGCCGGCGCGGGGCAAACCGAAACTGGCTTCGCACTACTCGCGGACTTGCTGGCGTTGCATCGCGGTTGATGAGATACTGCGTACCGAGTGGTCAAACATTAATAGTCATAGCCTACTACCACATTGATTCGATAGCATAAAGAATTGAGACAATGGTAATGCTTTCTACACGCATTTCTCGTGTAGACTAAGAATAGCGTTTACATTTTTCATTTTCTCAATCGCATCAGGGGAAATTAGGATGACAGATCAGAACAAGAAATCACCTGTGAAACGTGTCTTCTTATTATTTCTGCTCGTTTTTATCGTCGGTGCCGGAATTCTTATGATGACTGGCTTCAGCGCATCGCAGTCCGCCGCCGCAGATGTTGACACCGTTTCTGTAGCGAAAAACACCGCTGCCGATGCCGCCGCTTTACTTGGTGACGATGACCGTTTGCTGGTCTGGCTTGGCAATGGCGCGGCAGCTGGTCAACACCCCGCGTCGAATCCAGGACAAATCGGCTTTGTCGATCAAAATGGCAATTTTGAACCCATCGTCGATGTGCCGCCGCAGACGAGTCGCGTGCGGACGTGCGGGCAAGGGACATCCCCGAATGGTCGGTATTACGCTTTCTATATGGGGCTGGACTTCGGCAACATCTACTTCATGGATCGCACATCGATGTCTATCATTCAAGACTCGGTGCAAGCGACGGCCTGTCTCGGCGAGAGCAGTTTCCAATTTTCGCCGAACAGCGAACGCTTCGCCTATATCGACTTCGAGCCGGGTTCAGCGACCGACGAATTTGCCGATGGCTTCTTGAAAATTTTCAACAGTGAAGGTGTGTCGGAAATTATGTCATTCGAGAACACCTCATCATTCGACATCAACAATGATGGTCTCGCTTTCATCAGTTTGTTCACCAATGACCGCAACGAAGCCGACGAAGCCGCGATTTTCTGGTGGAATGGCAACACCGAACGCGAAGTGGCTACCTTGTTGCCGGAAGAAGATTGCCGCTTCACCAACAGCGCCATCACGATTGATGATGACAATCGCTTCCTCGCCGTCATCGGGCATCGCTGCCGCGCCGGAGACACGCGCACACAATGGCAACTGTATCAAATCGATCCCGAAGCGCGCGCTTTCACACTCCTCGCGAGTGACTTCCAACCAGGTGCATTTGTTTCATTCGCCCGCACGAACAATGTCTTCATCGCCCCAAATGGCGAAACGGCTTATTTCACCGTTCCTGATGGTGTGACGGCGAATACGGCGGCGGTTGCGGCCATTAATCTCAGCGATTCGTCGATTACTGTCCCGGTCGGTCGGCAGATGATTTTCCCGACATTTCAAGGCGGGGCGAATGCATTCCCGGTGATTTCGCCGAATGGTCGTTGGTTGGCGGGTGTCGTGACATCGCCTAACAACGACAACAGCCTGACGGTGCTCGATCTCAATAATCCCAACACGGCACCGGTCGTGATTCCAGCCGGTAGCCGGGGCGACACAATTTCAAGTATGCAATTCACACCGAATAGCGAACGATTGATTTATGTCGCCGGGGGGGACAACTCAGCCAATAATTCAATCTTCGCGCTTGACCTTGAAAGCGGTGGTGAATTCCGGGTACGGCGTGGCCGTTTCGCACAAGGCCTCGCGATTTCTCCGAATGGCGAAGAACTCATGATTGGCGATTGGCAGGTGCGTGAAGACCCACAAGACCCGCCGTTCCAATTTTTCACCGTCGTCAATATCGACAACAGCGACTCGATTACATTGTTTGAAGGTGCTGAGATTGTCGATGGCGAAGTCACCAATCAACGTTTTATGTTCCCATTGTCGTGGCGCGAGTCATAATAGTCTCAGCCTAGCAGATCACATTTTCATAAAAAGACCTCTGATTGCCGAGAGGTCTTTTTGTTGATATACCCACGACATCAACTCAAGGCCTCATTATTTCAAAACCCTAACGATTTGCGGGATACAACGCACATACAATAGAATTGTGCGCAGATCATTGAGGATGTTCCCAATTATGATTCTAAATTATTTTCATTTTAGCTTCACCGTTTCCGACATTGAGCAATCGGTGAAATTTTATCGCGACATTCTGGGCCTCGAACTTGTGCATCGCATGGTACACGACATGCCGTATACTAGCAAACAAGTCGGTTTTGAGAATGCCTATCTCAAAGTTGCGTTGTTCACGATTGCCGGTATGCCACAAGCGCCGTCGGGGCACTTGCTTGAATTGATCGAATATGTCAATCCAGCGGGTGAGCCAACAGACACCGCGACCAATCGTCCTGGCGCTGCTCATCTCGCTTTTCAAGTCGATGATTTGCACGCCGAGTATAATCGTATGAAAGCACTCGGTGTCCGCTTTAAGTCGGAACCGGTGCATATCGATGGCGGGCGCAATAAAGGCGGATGGACAGTGTACTTCCTCGACCCAGATAACATCACTTTGGAAATGGTACAACCGCGCCTGCAAGAAGTGCCTGAATAGTCCTAACGCTGCGTTACTGAAAAGCTGAAGTTGTCCCGCCATCGATAACGATGAGTGAGCCGGTCATCCACTGGGCACCTTGCGAAGCGAGGAACATCACCGCGCCGGTGATGTCGTCCGGCTGTCCGACACGCCCCAACGGAATCTTGCGTTCGTATTCAATCCTCGCTGCGGCATCTTGCAAGGCATCACGATTGAGCGCGGTTTCGACAGTGCCGGGCAAGACGGCGTTGCACGTAATTTGATGCGGCGCGAGGCTGAGCGCCATACTCTTGATGAGCAGATTAATGCCCGCTTTTGAAGCGCAGTAATGGGCCTGCTGCGTGCCACCGACCATGCTTGAGATTGAACTGGTCGCGATGATACGACCACCGCCGCCACGTTCGACCATGTGCCGGGCGACAGCCTGCGAAACCAGAAAGACACCCTTCAAATTCACATCCAATGTGCGATCCCAAATTTCTTCGCTGATGTCGAGAAAGTCATAAAATGGACAAATCCCGGCATTGCATACCAGGATGTCGATGCGCCCCCACGTCTCGATGACTTGAGCAACCATCGCCCCGACTTGGCTCGAATCGGCGACATCAGCATCAATTGTGAGCGTCTCGCCGCCGCTTTCGCGGATGATGGCGGCGGTGTCTGCCGCGTTGTTGTCATCTTTGAAGTGATTGATGACGACCCGCGCCCCCTCCGCGCCGAATCCTCTCGCAATCGCGCCGCCGATACCGCGTGACCCGCCGGTAATCATCACAACTCGCTGGCTAAATTCAGAAATGATGCACGCTCCTTTCAAAAAAACATTTTGCAGGGTTGTTGCACCCTCAAGACACCAAGAGTGCTAAGAAAAATCTTTGCGTCTTTTGCGACTTGGCGGTTCATCAAATTGAAATGCTTGTATCATCATATCCAAATTCGCTTGACCATGAAACAACAAAAGACGCAAAGAAAATCCCTGCGTCTCTTAACTTATGATTAGTGGAGGGGTGTTAAAGTTGCACGACCTCATCATCTTCGTAGATGAAATCGCGTTTGCGTTTTTCAGGGGCATCATCATTTTTACGCTTGTCTTTCTTATCCATCAGGCAAGTTGTGTTGCCATGCTTCAGCCACAGATAGATGCCAATACCGATGAAAAGCGCTGGCCAGCCGAAAAAGCCGCCGATGCCGAAGACGAAGACCTCGAAGAATATCGCCATGCCCGCCAATGCCATCAAACTCCAGCGCATCATGCCTTCACCGACGCGGATGCTGTGACGTTCATTCATCCGACGCCCGACGAAGACCATGCCGTACCCAACCAACGCCGGATACAATGCCCAAATGTACGCCCAACTTTCCCAATGATTGGTCATATTTTGTATGAGTAGGATGATGCCCGTGCCGGAAATCATCAAACCGGGAAAGATGAGACCGGCTTCTTTGCCATCGGCTTTTGAAGCGGCATACAGAAATGGCAGACCCGGCAGAATGATGAAGAACGGCCACAGGTCACCGAGATTGAGCGTTTGCCCTACCAAAAAGATCACACCCAGCACGATCAAAATCGTGGTGAGCGATTTACCATTACGCTCTCGTGTCGCGGTCATCAGGAAGCCTCCCATAAATTTGTGCGCTATTTTCTATTCTTCATTACGCATGGCAGGCCAAAAGGTTGCAACGACTAGCCCTTGAGCATTAGTGCGACAGGATGAGCGCGTTGCTCGTATCCCAGAAGACGTGAACCGTTTCCTCGTTGCCGAATACGCGGTCGTACTTCTGCCCGTAATTTT
>RFIA01000139.1 GCA_003695675.1 Chloroflexota bacterium | reverse complement strand
ATAGGTTGCTTGTCGCGCACGTAGGCTTCGATGTTGTTGAGTTCTTTGCGATAGATATAGCGGATGATGGGCGGTTGTGTCAGCCGTGCTAACAGACCTGCGATGCCCTGTGCAGGAAAATCCGACGCGATAGTCAGGCGAGTTTGCGTACCGTCATTGACCGGCTCAAAAGTGAAGCGCGTCACCTGTGGCGAGTCCACATCTTGTTCGACAATGACGCGCCCCGGCTCCGGTTCGCTGACAATCTGACGAACTTCGTAGCGGCGGCCAAAGAATTTCATCAACAGACGAAGTTGTGTCCCCGCGCCATACCCCCCTTCTTCGACGATCATTTGCTCAAAGTATGGCTTCGGCAACACAGCGGGATGTGCAACTTCATAATCTGCGATGACAGCGTACACCGTTTCGGGCGGCGCATTGATAATTTGCGAAACTGCGACTTGAAACATGATGATAATCCTCATGATTTGACTTGCTTGCGATAGATTACGCATCATGATATAAATATTTGATCGATCAGTAAACCTGTCCACTGATAGACACATGTCAACGAATGACAAAGATCGAAGCAAACAACGGACAGCCCACGCTTTCCTTGAGGCCGCGACGAAACTCATCTTAGAACGCGGTTACGATACCGTCACTGTTGCAGATATTGCCCGCGAAGCCGATTATGGGCGCAGCACATTTTACTTGCACTTTGAGGACAAGGAAGCATTGGTATGGGCGCTGTTGCGTCATCACATGACCGCGCTCGATGAACACATCAAGAAAGCGACAGCGGGTTTGTCATCACCCATGCGGGAATTTGCCGCATGGAAAATCATCTTCAGGGAAATTGACGGACAGCGCGAATTCTTTTTGCAGCTCGACGGCGAACTGAGCCGCCGCTTGCGACAGTGGCAGAAAACGCTCCTCATCGCGCGATTCGAGCAGCAATTGCGCGATGGCCTCTACTCGATTATGCTTGATGTCCCGCCGGAACTCGGCGCACGATTCATCGTCGGCGCGATACTCGAAATTCTCGATTATTGGCTGATGCACCCGGAACAAGGCAGCGCCGACGACATGGCGCGGATGTTCTATCATCTTGTATTTCGCCGCCCGCCCGAAGAGGCCACTTGAATCTGTGCGTCTTCGCGATTGAACATTGTTTTCAAGATAGGGAGAGCTACACATGACCCGCATCACAGTATGGGGCGAATATCGCCATGAACAGCACAATCCCAAAGTTGCCGAAATTTATCCCGATGGTATGCACAATGTCATCGCTCGATTTTTGCGCGACGCCGGTCACACTGTCCAAACCGCGACTCTCGATGAACCCGAACATGGCTTGACAGAAACCGTCCTCGCTGAGACAGAAGTGCTGACGTGGTGGGGGCATCTCGCACACGACGAGGTTGACGACGCGATTGTTGACCGCGTACACAAGCGCGTCCTCGAAGGCATGGGATTGATCGTGCTGCATTCGGGGCATTTCTCGAAAATTTTCCGCCGCTTAATGGGCACAACCTGCGACCTCAAATGGCGCGAAAAAGATGAGAAAGAGCGCATTTGGGTTGTCGAACCCGGTCACCCAATAGCCGAAGGACTCGGCAGTTATTTCGAGATACCCCAAACCGAGATGTACGGCGAACGCTTCGACATCCCCGCGCCGGAGACACTCGTGTTCATCAGTTGGTTTGAAGGCGGCGAAGTCTTCCGCAGTGGCTGTTGTTATACGCGCGGCAAAGGCAAAATCTTTTACTTCCGTCCCGGTCACGAGACGCTGCCGATTTATTATCAGGCCGAAGTACAGCGCGTGATTGCGAACGCTGTGCGCTGGGCCGCGCCGGTCGATACGTCGCCGGTCACCTTCGGCAACGTCCCGGAGTTTATGACGTGACGGACGGCGATATGTGCTCAAATTGACACGGTGGTGGTCACACGGCTTACCGATGAAGAATGTCGATCATGGCGAGAGGAAGGGTACAACGACGCGCCACAACAACCACACGTCGAGCGCGGCGAGTGGCACAAGCGCGACGACCGATAACCATCGTGCCCAATCAAAGCGGTCGAGTAACCACCGTCGCCACGCATCGAGACCCAACGCCATCCACAGGCCGAGTGGAATCAGCGCGGGGAAGAGATAACGCCCCTGCAATTGCAAGAATTCCGCATTGTAATAGACGAACTGCGTCGCGGCCAACAACGCAACCACCGTCAACACCAGCCACGCTTGCCGATGTGATGATGGCTCACCATCTGCCCGGCGGCGCAGCACAAATCCGCCGAGCGCAAGGCCGCTTATCACACCGAGCAGCAGCAATTGAATCAGGCGATATGTCCATGCGGGCAGCGGCAGCGCCATCCAACCGAATTGCCCCCAAAAGCTGTTGAAGGTCGTTTGCACACTGTCGCGCAGATATTGCGACCAGCCAACAGCGGCGATGCGGTCGGCGGTGCGCGGTTGGTCGGCGACGACGAGGGCGTGCTGTTGTAGACCGAGAAAATCCGGGAAGCCATAGACATCGAGATTACGCGCCCACCATACCCCGCCGAGAAGCAGCGCGGGCAGCAAAAACATCAACCACGCCCGCAGCAACGTGCGCCCACCGGCGAGATTCGTCCGCAGCCACCACGGGATGACGATGCGCAGCCCTTGCCATAATGTCGCGATGAAGACGCGCGGCGGCACCGTGCGAAAACTTTGCAGCGCGTGTTTGATGAGATGCGTCAGATTCTCGGCGGATGCGTTGTCGTCCGGCATCGTGCGAGTCGTCCACCAACGCAAGAAGATCGCCAACGGCACCACCCCCGCCATGAAATACGTCGTCGCTTTGGTGATGAAGCCGATGCCGATCAGCAAACCGAGTTGCCATGTCTTGATGCGGCCATCGCGCAGATAGACGACCGTCGCCCACAGGGTAACGCCGATGATGAGTTCGGCCAGCGCGTCGTTGTTGACGGCGGCCAACATCGCGACATGCTGCGGCAAAAAGGCGACGAATGCCGCCGCGCCGAGCGCAATCCATGGCAAACCGGGCAGCAACGCCCGACCGACCCAATAGGCGCTGAAGACGACCCCCGCGCCGATGACGACGCTTAGCAAGCGCAACGCGGTCAGGTCGCCGTCTGTGAGGCTGAAGAGCGGCGCGGCCAGCAGATAATACAACGGCGGTTGGTGGTCTTCATATTGAATCGCGCTCAAATTGCCGAGATGTTCCGGCGCAAAACGCGAACTCGTCAAGGTGCTTAAGTACGTTTGATCCCAATCGCCGATCTCAATCACCGGGCAGCAGCCGTCGGCGGCGACTTGCGCGATGTAATTGTAATGCGCCGGTTCGTCGGGGGCTTGCCAATCGGGCGTATAGATGGCGTACAGCCCGCCGATGACGAGATAGACTCCGATAATGCCGATGAGCAGCGGTCGAACGAGCGCAGATTGGGCAGGTGGAGATGAAAGCGCTGAAGACTGAGTCATGACTCGTGAGTTGTTTATTGGCAGATGCGGCTGATTGTGCCCGTTGCGATGTGATTCTGCAAGGCAAGGTGCGGAAAAACAGAAAAGATTCAACACAAAGGACTTATGCAATCGAGTATCTTGCATGGCGCCGCCCGATGTTCAAACATCCGGCTACCGGAATACCAAACCCACTCAAGGGGTTATTTCGGGGTATGCAATCCAATTCTGAATTGCGTAAGTCCTAAGTAAAACGATTCACCGCAAAGTGGCAAAGATCGCAAAGGATTTTATCAGGAAATCTTGGCGTTCTTGGCATCTTGGCGGTTCAATGCTTTTTCATTCTTGTTGTTTGCTGACTTGTCGTATGCTGGGTAGAAATCGTTCTGTTAGAAAAAGAAATCAGGTATAGTATAGGCGATATATTCATCCAATTGTTTCGCTGAGACCCACATCAATCGGACACGGCTTGATGGCAAAATGTAAATATTACAACTTCGATGCGATTGTCGCACAAGAATCGATGGCGGGGCTTGAGGGCAAAGTTGCCACCCATCATTTGAAATTGTATCATCTTGTGTCTGCGATGCAGCGACCGGTTGTGCTCGAATTCGGCGTTGACAAAGGCCGTTCGACGTGTATCTTGCTCCACGCCTGCGAGTCGAGCGGCGGTCACTTGTACTCCGTCGATATTAAAGATTGCGCCGATGTTGCACAATCCGAAGCGTGGACATTCATCCAACACGACGACCGTTCGCGTGACGCGATCATGAGACAACACCCGGCGCTCAAAGACGGCATCGATTTGCTGCATATCGACAGTCGGCACAACGGGGAACATGTCGCCACATTGTTGATGACGTGGTTTCCGTATCTCAAAGCCGGGAGTTACATCACGCTGCACGACATTGACCCGACACCCTATCTGCCTAGCCAGCGCAAGGATAACGTCACCATCGAACATGGCATCAGGCAAATTGCGAACACCGTGCAGCAATTTTTTTACGCCAATGAAGATGAATTATTCCTTGAATTTCATTTCGGCAGCACGGGGATGGCTATCATGAAGAAACTTTCGCCGATGGGCACAACACCTAACCCACCACGAGCGCTGCCGCAGCGTCGGTTGTTGTGGTTACAGCGCGTGCGGCAGGCGCTCTTGCGCCGAATGCGTTGATGACACATGGGTGACGCATCGAAAGCAAAAAATAAAAATTATTCAACCGCCAAGAGCGCAGCGAAAATCAACCATCATTTCTCGGCATCTTGGCGATTCAATTCAACGAGGGGGTCTTCGCCAAGAATCAATGTGACACTCACATTGGGCAACTGCTGCGCCAAATAATCCAGCAGCGCATAAATCAAGACGATGACGCCCAATAACTCCAAGCTCTCTTCAATTTGCGCTGACACGCGAATGAGTGGGCTATCAAATGAATAGAGACTCGCAATAACGCCTTCAACAATTTCGACCAGCACGGCCCCCGCTACGAATGTCGCCCCTGCGATAATAACAAGGTACTCCGTCCTTTTAGGAAGATTGATGATGAATCGTGTATAGCCTATCGCCACCAAGAGCGCGAATATCCCTCCCGGAATAAGCCACATATAATTGGCAACAGTGGGGTCTTCTATATTGAGTAAATTCGCACCGATTGTGCCTAATCTTTCGTGGAGACTCACTGATTCATCGATTGATAACAAGATGAAAATGAGGCCAAGTACCAACCATTGACGACACGAATCCATCTTATTCTGATGAGCAAAGGCGCTTATCATCAGCAATAATAGTCCGGCAATCAAAAGAATTCCGGTCGAAAATAGCGAGGTCAAATTGCCCTCGCCATAGATTTCAAATAAATCCGACAGGTCGGTCATCAATGTAGAGGCATTCTCTTTTCCCCCGTTTGCCACAATGGCGAGGTCTATTATTGCGCTCGTTGTTGCCAGAAATAAGGCACCAACAAGCAACACCATAAGCACCCGTCTCGGATAGGCAAAAATTTTGATTTCCACTGTTGATACCTCTTTCCAACAAATCGTGTCAATTGGAGAGAACAGATCCAACGTTCATAGAGATGAACAGGATTGAATCGCAAAGACGCAGAGAACGCCAAGAAAAATCGATTGGCTCTACGTTCCCCACGTCTCTGCATAGCATGTTCGGACATGACAAATGTATATATCACGATGTATCGATAGTGTAGTTTGTATGACATCCGTCACTATAGATTGCAACGCGCTGCTTCTATGATACGAATATAGCATAACAAGATCGCTCAAGTAAATAATATTTTGTTGTTGCCATTATTCGATGTAGTCTAACTTAACAAAAGGAGCGGATCATGACAACGACAAATCTACCAATCAACGGTAAACAAAAACGGGTTTTCGTCGGGGACATCTTCGGATGGGAAATCGAGTTTGAATACTCAGCAGCGACCATCACCTATGCCGTCTTCGGTTTACGCATCGTGATGGGATGGATTTTCTTGCAGGCCGGTCTCGACAAATTCTTCGCAGGCGACTGGTCGGCAGCCGGCTTCCTCAACAATGCCATTCATGAAGGCAACCCTTTTCTGAATACCTTCCACAGTATGGCCGGTAATGGCCTGGTCGATGCGCTCAATGTCTGGGGGCAAATCCTGATCGGCTTCGCGCTTATCTTCGGCATATTGGTTCGGTGGAGCGCATTCTGGGGCGCAGTGATGATGATTTTCTACTGGGCGGCGAGTTTGCAAGGCGGGCTGACCGAATTCCTCCCGCTTGAACATGGCTGGGTCGTGGACGACCATCTGGTGTACGCGGTGCTGCTGTTCGCGCTCGGTGCGCTCGGTGCAGGACGGGTGCTCGGCCTCGACGCCTTATTGGAGAAGACGCCCGTCTTCAAAGAAAATCGCTGGCTGGGCTTCTTACTCGGCTAGCACAATCACGAACATGTTTGACGGTACATCCCGGTCTCGAAGTGGTGGGGGGCATCCTCCACCACTTTTTATTGCTGCCCTCGCCGCCACACGAGCTATTGCCCGACGTGACATTGCAGAACTGTAAAGGACATAGACCACCT
>RFIA01000138.1 GCA_003695675.1 Chloroflexota bacterium | reverse complement strand
TTGTCGCGTTTGATGGCGGCGGCTTCGTTGGCCTCGTGCGAGATGAATTGCGCGAACATCGTCTCTTCAGACTTCTGCGCTTCCTCAAGCGTGTTCGTCAGATAGATGCCGAGTCGTTGGTCGCTGTCGAATTCGTAACCCGTCTCTTGCAATTGCAAACCGAGTTTAACATGCGCGATGGCGTAAGGCGCCATCAACAACTCGAAGCCGAACAAACGCGGCAGCAAATGATCGCGGACGTAGCTGCTCCACGCGCCGCGCTGCCCGCCGACTTCGACAATCTGCTCATAGATGTGCTGCACGACGAAATACAAAAAGGTGCCGGTGCCCGTGGCCGGGTCAAGCACGAGCGTGTTGGGGTCGGCGAGGCCGTCGAAGCGCCCGAATTTTGTCTTCAAGATGTGGTCAACACTGCGGACGATATAACTGACGACCGGCTCCGGTGTGTAATAGACGCCGCGTTGTTCGCGCAAGCGCGGGTCATACTCGCGCAAGAACGTCTCGTAAAAATGCACGACCGGGTCTTCTTGCCGCGTGCGCCTGCCGAAGCCCTCAAGGATGCTGTCCGTGTCGGCATGAGCGAGCAAATCGGCCACATTATCGACGAGCCATGTGATGCGCTCACCGAGATCGAGACCGATGCTGCTGAATAGACGCCGCAAGAACGGATTGGTACGCGGGATGTCTTCGGCAGCGCCGCGTCGCGTGAAGGTCGTCGGGTCGCCTTTGTAATTGATGCGCGAGGCGAACAAACCGTAGACAATCGTCTGCGCATACATATCGGCGAATTGCCGGTTGTCGAGGTCGGGCAGCAGCGTCCGTTGGAAGGCCGACATCTGCGCCACGAGTTGCTCACTCGGGTCGTCGCTGTTGAGGTCATTCTCAATCAGGTAGCAAATCTCGCGGGCGAGACCGGCCATACGCTGTGCAAGTTCTTGCGCCGAGTACACCGTCGGCGTTTTCGTCTGCGCGAAGCCGTGCAACAGATGCGCGAGGTCGGCGAAACGGTCGGCATCCGGCACGAGGCGCTTGTCTCGCGTGTCGGCAATGCGCACGGTGTCGCGATGTTCGCCACCGACATACCAACGAAATTCAAGATAATCGGTCAAGATCAGATTGGGATACGTCAGATAGCGTTTCATTTGGTCGCTGCGTTCGGTGCGGTTGAGGTCGATGCCGATGTCTTTGGCCTCAGCGATGCCGAGCGGGACTTCGCCGCGCAGCACGATGAAATCCGGCGCGCCGATGTCGGTGCGTTTGGGGTCATTGACGGCGTTGATGCCCGCCTCCGCCGTTTCGAGCAATTCTTCAAGCGCGGGGCGGTAGGCGTGCTCGGCAGCGATGCCGGTTTTGAATTCGTGTTGCACGCGGTCAAGATACGCAGCGATGTGTTGCGAGTCGGTCATCATCATCCCCGATGTGCAAAATCGTAATGTCATTTCATAATATCGCAAGTCGCGCTGAATTGCGACTCGAATCCGCTCGGCGTCTTCCAATCATGTAATGTCGTGGCGTGTGCTGTTGTCTGAATGATAACTTGTGAGTCAATTTGTAACAGCAACGGGATTCCGGATTTATAGGAGAACAAAATATGCACAGGAGAAATATTATTCTGATTGCGGGAGCAGTGGTTATTGTAGTTATCGTCGCTTTGTTGACGGGTGGCGAAGACGAACTTGAGCCGCCACCGCCGAGCACCGCCAACGTGAATGAAGTCGTCGTCGAGATTCGCTCGACACTCGAAGAGCAAGGCCTCAATGTGATGCTCATCAGCAATCATTCGGCCAATGCTGCCCGCTTCGAACTCGAATTGCGCCCGACGCAACTCATCTTGTTCGGGACGACGGGGATCGGCACGGCGTTGATGCAAGAACAACGGACGATTGGCATCGACCTGCCGTCGAAAATTTTGGTGTGGGAAGACGAAAGCGGCGAGGTGCGCGTCGCTTATAATTCGCCGGATTATTTGAAGGCGCGGCACGGCGTAGAAAGCGTCGATGAATTGTTGAGCGATGTCGATGCCGTCATGACGCGCTTTCATCCCAATATGCTCGGCATCGAATTCATACCGACCGAAGGGCAGGGTCTCATCACGATACCGAGTACGCGCAGCGTTGACGAGACGGTCGCCGCCTTAGAAACCATCTTAGAAGACGCCGGGTTCAGCATTCCACTCGTCTTCAATCACAGCGACAACGCCGCCCGCGTCGGTCAAATCCTCAAGCCGACGGTGCTCATCATCTTCGGCAATCCTAACGTCGGCACTCAACTGATGCAAAACCAACAATCGATCGGCATCGACCTGCCGCAAAAATTCCTCGTGTGGGAAGCCGAAGACGGTCAGGTCAACATCACCTACAACGACCCGTTCTTCCTCGCCGAACGACATGGCATCACCGGCATGGACGAGCTGCTGACGAATATGTCCAATGCGTTGGCGAATTTTGCGCGGCAGGGCGCGGGTACACCGCCAACCCCGACCGAAGCGCCGGTTGAAGAACCTGCATCGGAGCGTGGCGACGAGACACCACAAGAAAGCGATGGATAAAACGCGCGTCAAAATATCCGCCGCAGCCGCCAAACGACGACGCCAAATTTGCGAGCGATGACGCCACCGGGCGACGGCAAGATCGCGACGACGACAATCGCGCAGACTGTCATCAGCAGCACCGGCTCAATGACGGCAGGTTCGCCGGGCGCATAGGCGATGACGCTGAGGATGAGGCTGCCGGTCGCCAGCAAAAATTCGAGCAACGTTTGTATCAACAATAATGTGAGATAGAACAAAACAATCACGCTGAGGACGAGCCAAATTTTTGAAAACAACGCCGATGTTCTGCCGAACACGGGCACGGTCAACAAGGCAAAGCCCGTCCATGCCCGCGGGAAGAGATCAAACGCGAGATGCACGAGAAGCGCCGTACAAACCCCGACGCCAAACAAGCGCGGGACGGCGCTGCGATACAAATAGACGAAACGAAATAAAATGACCGGCGCGATGAAGCCGTGCGTCAACAATGAACGGTGATTGAGGAGAACCGTGCGTTGGTCGATGTCCGGGAAGTCGATGCCGATGAGCACGCCGACAATCAACAGACCGATGCCGAAGAAATATTGAAAAGCCAGTGGTTGATGCGAACGACGCCGTAATCGCATTATGCCTGACGCAGGAATGAACCGACCGTTTCCTGAAAGGTCTCCCACGCTTCATCATGCACCGCGTGGCCACAATCGAACATTTCGAGACGACCGTTGGGTGTTTTTTCGATGAAGCGACGACCATACTCCTCCGGGTTGAGGGCGTCGTGTTTGCCGAGCATCATCAACAGCGGCGCAGTGATTTTACTCGCAAGACTCAGGCTGACGTCGCCGCCGGAGTCGATCATATACTTTGCGGCGTTAATCCATTCGAGTGCGAAGCGGTCGGGATTGTCGATACCGTGCAGCGCGATGTCTTCATCGGTGATCCATGTCGCCGGGTACATGCGTTGGACAACCGGACGCATCGCCGGGCCGAAGTACCCGACCGCGCCCCACACCGTCACACTTTTGAAGCGGTCGGGCTGTGTCCCGGCGGCGATGAGCGCGATTTCGCCACCGTCTGAATATCCGATGAGGTGTGCTTGTTCGATATTGAGCGCATCCAACAGCGCCAGCACATCGCGTGTGTCGCGCTGATAAAAATCGTGAGGAAAGTCGCGCGGTTTCGGCGTCGATTGTCCGTAGCCACGCAGCGATGGCCCGATGATGTGATAATCTGTTTTGAGCCATTCGATGACACGCGGAAAATGTCGCTGCGCTGTGCCGAGCATACCGTGAATCAACAAGATCGTCTCGCCACTGCCGACATCTTCGTAGTGTAATCGGGCGCCGGTTTCCAGTTCCGCGAATGGCATGATAGATTCATCCACAACAAGAAGATTCGTAATGGGTTACTTATCTTCGCGATTCTGTCGCCACCAATCGTGGAAGCTCTGTTCAGCGAAGGGGGGGAAGTCGCGATGTTCCGTCCAACCATTGAGCGGCGGCGGCAATGTGTCGAGTTTGTCCGCACCGGTTGACTGCATGTAGGCGTGTGTCACTTTGCTGGCGAATTTGCCGCCCATCTCGAATAGCAACGGGTGCGCATTGCCGAAGCGCCACGCCTTCATGCCGAGTTCCCACACCGGCCCCTGTGTCTTCGCGAGGTCACGCCGCAGCGCAATCAACATATCGGGGATATTGATCTCAACCGGGCAGGCTTCTTTGCACGCGCCACACAAACTGCTCGCAAACGGCAACGGCGAGGCGCGTTCTTTGCCCCACATCGCCGGTGTGACAATCGCGCCAATCGGCCCGGAATAAACCGACCCGTAACTGTGCCCGCCAACCGTCTGATAAACCGGGCAAGCATTCAAACACGCGCCGCATCGGATGCAAGCCAACGCTTCGACATACTCACTCGCATAGACATCGCTGCGGCCATTGTCCACCAACACGAGATAAAATTCTTGCGGGCCGTCGGGTTCGTCGATGCGTGCCGGGCCGTTGAACATATTGACGTAGACAGTCAAGCGTTGGCCGGTCGCGCTGCGCGGCAGCAATTGTATCAACGTCGCGAAGTCTTCCCACGTCGGGATAATTTTCTCGATGCCAACGACGGCGATATGCACCGGCGGCATCCCGGTTGACAAGCGTCCGTTGCCTTCATTGGTGACAATCACGACGGTGCCCGTCTCGGCAATCATGAAGTTGCCGCCGCTCATGCCGAAGTCCGCATTCAAGAATTCTTCGCGCAACGTCTTGCGAGCGTGCGCCGTCATCTCCGACGCTTCTTCATGATAGGGCATAGCGATCTTTTCCATGAAGAGTTCGCGCACTTCGTCTTTGGTGCGGTGCATGACGGGCATGACGATATGACTCGGATGGTCGTCGGCGAGTTGCACGATATATTCGCCGAGATCAGTTTCAACCATGCGGATGCCTGCCGCTTCTAACGCCGGGAGCAATTCGATTTCTTCTGTGACCATACTTTTGCTTTTGACACCGCGCTTGAGGTCGTGCTTGCGGCAGATATTGAGGATGTGCTGCCGGGCTTCTGCCGCGTCTGCCGCCCACAAGACATGTCCCCCATTCGCGATGACATTGCGTTCCATTTGTTCGAGCAAATCCGGCAGGTCGTGCAACGCCCGCAATTTAGCATGACGCCCCTGCATCCGCAGCGCATACGGGTCATCCAATTCGGCCATCACCTGCCGCCGCCGACCGTCCGCATTGCTTGTACCGCGTTCTAAGGCCGTTTGCAGCGTGATGTCCTCAATGGCAATCGTCGCTGATTGCACGAAGTTTTTCGGGTTCATCGCCATAAATTTTCCACCGTGTTAGTGGCCAATACTCAAACATACTTTAACGCAAAGTGAGGCAAGGTGCAAAATCAATTGTTTGATTTGTTGTTATTCGATACCAAGCGTCAACGCGGCGCTGCGGCACAGACGGTCGCCACCGGCAGCCAACCACCGGTCGAGTGTTTCGCTGCGCGACTGATTCGTGAGGGTGTCGGCATAGATACCTGTACCCCATTGATAATAATCGCGCACTTGTTGATCCCATAACGCAGGCGACCGCGTCACCACAGAGGGGCCGCCGTTGTAACACGCCAACGCCAGCCCGACATCGCCGTTGGCATAACGCAAACATTGGTTGAGGAAATTGGCGCCGCGCATGGCGTTGGTGTCCGGGTCGAGTTGGTCTTCTTCACGGCTGAAGTGGAACGGCATCACTTGGAACAAGCCCTGCGCACCGGCATGACTTGACACCGTCGGATGACCGCACGACTCGATTTGCATGACTGTCGCCAGCAAATTCGGGTCGAGGTTGTACGCTTGTGACCATCGCGCAATGTCGGCTTCCCAATAATTCACCGATTGTGTGAAAAGCGGCGCGATTGTGCTGTCGCCTTCCGGTGCTGATGACGCAAACAAGCCGCCAACGATGACCGGCACATCGGCAATCGCATTGGCCGCAATCGCAACGCCGTCAACGACGACACCGCCGACCGCGCTGCCCCCATCGTAGGCGAGTTCTGCGCCATCGCCGACAATGTTGGCTGTGTCAACAACAACCGACGGCACTGTATCAACCGCGATTTTGCTGACGATGCGCACGCTACCCGCCACAAAGTTAGGGAACAACATCCAAGCGATGACAGCGAGCAATATCCATGCTGGGAGATATTGCACTCTGCGCGATTGTTTTGTTTTTTTAGAACGATCTGCAAAATTGATTGTATCGTGTCTTGGTAACTGCAAGGTCGTCTCCGAGGCATTATGTGTTCGTCGATGCCGCATCTATTTTAGCGAAAGATGGGGCGAATTTCCGTGAACGTCACAACACTATAATTGATCTCTCATTTGACAATGATTGATTTCACTGGACAGGCCTCATTATAGAACAAATATTCTAAATTTGCAAGGGTCAATCATGGCTGCTAGCACGATTCAGATACGCTTAAATCCATTTACGGCGATGTGTCACAAATGTTGCGTCTCATTTGTCTTTATTTACAGACAATCAATAATCACGAAAGGCACAATCATGGCAACAGCCGAACAAACACAATCGATACCACAAGCCGGGACTCTCATGGCACAACGTCCGGCATGGCTTGACACTGAAGTCTATCCATTTGCGAGTCATTTCATCAGCATTGAAGGCAATCGCATCCATTATATCGATGAAGGCAGCGGCCCGGTGATGATCTTTCTGCACGGCGCACCGGCATGGTCATTTTTGTATCGCGACATCATTAAGGGCTTGCGCGGGCGCTTCCGGTGTATCGCGCTCGATTGGCCAGGTTTTGGTCTGTCAGAACCTGCGGCGGATTACGAATTTTCGTTGATGGGTAACTCGCGCTTGTTAGAACGTTTCATCTACAAACTCGGCTTGGCTAATGTCACACTGATGGTGCATGACTCTGCCGGGTCGATTGGTCTCGGTCTTGTCGGGCGACAACCTGAGCTATTCCGCGCAGCAATTGTCTCAAATTGTTTCGCGTGGCCGTTGGACGACTATCCGAGTGTCAAACGCTTCATCAAAGTTGTCGCTTCACCGATTTTTGGATTTCTCATCACACGGCTCAATTTCTTGACGCGCTACTTCGTTCGGGGCGTCGCCGGTGGCCGCTTATCGAAATCTGAGCGTCAAGGCTATCTCGGCGCGACGGCGACGGTCGCGCAGCGCCGTCAGCACCATCAATTGTTCAAGGCATTGCTAAGCAACCCCGATTATCTGATGGATGTTGAACGACGGTTGCAGCTGTTGCGCGACTTCCCGATATTATTGACATTCGGCAATGACGACGCAGCCTACAAAGCCGGTTGGATGCAACGCTTCGAGCACATGTTCCCGAATCATCGAACATTCGTTGTCGAAGGGGGCGATCACTTCCCACAAGAAGATGACCCACAAGGCATCGTCAATGCCATCATCAATTGGTGGGACACTGACATCGCGAAATAAGCAGATTACAACCCTCATCACACTATTGTAGGGGCACGGTATATGTGCCCCCACGCAAAATTTTGACAAACAATGATACACTGAAGACATGGACATGAACGACGACACATTTGAAACCTATCGCCCGATGCTGTTCTCGATTGCTTATCGGATGACAGGCAGCGTCATGGAAGCCGAAGATATGGTGCAAGAGACATATCTGCGTTATCAAGCGATGCCGAAAGAGACGATTCGCTCGCCAAAAAATTTTCTCGGCACGGTGGTGACGCGCTTGTGCATCAATCATCTCAATTCAGCGCGGGTGCAACGCGAGACCTACATCGGGCCATGGTTGCCGGAGCCGATCTTGACCGGGCATGATGGCGCCTATCTGCCGTCGCCCGCACAGCATATCGACGAATACGAGTCAATTTCGATGGCGTTCATGGTCTTGCTCGAAAATCTGACGCCGGTTGAACGCGCCGTTTTTTTATTGCGCGAAGTCTTTGAGTATGGCTACGATGAAATCGCGCAGGTCATCGGCAAGAATGAAGCAGCTTGTCGCCAACTCTTCAGCCGGGCGAAGAAACATATCGCGGACAACGGCCCCCGTTTCGACTCATCGCCCGAAGCACATCGCGCAATGCTCGACAATTTCCTGAAGGTGTGCGAAGCCGGCGACCTAGACGGCATCATGAATTTATTGGCGGAAGAAGTCACATTGTATGCTGACGGCGGCGGCAAAGCGTTCGGCGCGGCGACACGCCCGGTCTATGGTCGTGAGAATGCGGCTCATTTCATTCTCGGCAGTTTACGCTTTTTACCCGCAGACTACGCGCTTGAAGTGGCGGAAATCAACGGCCTGCCCGCTATCATCGTGCGTGGCGCAGGCGCAGCACTCGGTGTTCTCAATCTCGAAATTGCAGCTGACCGTGTGCAGGTTGTGCGCTTCATTGGCAATCCGGACAAGTTACAGCGTTTGTGACAGCATCATCATATTGGGTAACTGCTCAGCATATAGGCATGAATCGAGCAGGATAAACAGGGAATGAACGGCAAAGGTGCAAAGGCCGCAAAGAAAAACAATCAATCCGCTGTGCGTCTCTCCACCTCTGCATTGAATCTTTTTGTGTTGATTTTGTAATGGGAACACATCTTCATGGGCGACATCCTCACACTCGACGAGGCACGTATGCGGCGCGTGGCCTTACGAACCGCTGGACAAAAACTCGTCTTCACCAACGGTCACTTCGATTTGCTGCATCTCGGCCATCTCGATTATCTTGAGAAGGCTCGCGCTCTCGGCGATGCGTTGTATCTCGGTCTCAACAGCGACGCGAGCACGCGCCGACTCAAAGGCGTCGGTAGACCGCTCATCCCGGCAACGGAACGGGCGCGATTGCTGGCCGCACTGGCGCCGGTCAACGCTGTCATCATCTTTGAAGACGACACGGCAAACACCCTCATCGCGACATTGCAACCGGAAATTTATGCCAAGGGCGGCGATTATGTGTACAAAGATTTGCCGGAACGCCCGGCGGTCGAAGTTTATGGCGGTCGAGTTGCATTCATCGAATTCTTGCCCGGCCACAGCACATCCGATTTAATCCGCCGGATTCAAGCGCTGCCCCCCGACAGCACGAGATAACACACCATGAGGCAAACAAAAACCCGGCCAAACGACCGGGCAAAGGCTGTGCCGAGGGCCAGACTTGAACTGGCGACCCACGCATTTTCAGTGCGTTGCTCTACCAACTGAGCTACCTCGGCAAGCGTGGTGTAGTATAGTCGAAATACAGGCAATAGACAAGTGCGTTTCCTCGGCGTTCAGCATATCTGCAATGCCAGACGGTCAGCTGTTACAAATACCCTAGTTCTAACCCAGTTTTTACAAGATAGTGCGCAAACGTGCGGTATACTTATGGGACAGGCCTCGTTGTCACAATAAGGTCTGAACATCAACTAATCGATTGGAGGCTTATCGCATGTCTGATGCGGTGGAGATTTTAGAGCGACCGACAGCGCGAGAAATTTATATGTTGGCCGGATGGCGTCAATGGGCAGACGCCGGGTCGATTTCGTCCGGTTTACCGCGTTATCTCATTGGGCAAACCAATGCCCGCAAGATAGGCAGCATCAGTCCAAATGGATTCTATCTGTTTCAAATTCCCGGCACCCATGACCTCGTGCGCCCGGTCGTCAAGTTTGATAATGGGTATCCGGTAGCGCTTGAAACCCGCAAGAACGATATTTATTACGCCGGTGACGACGAACAAGGCATGGTCTTCTTCATCGGCGATGAGCCGCATTTGAATGTTGATCAATATGTGGCTACCTTTTTAGACGTCGCCAAACGATTGAATGTCAAACGCATCATCAGTTTTGGCGGTGTCTATGGCGAATTGCCGTATGACAAAGAACGCATGGTGTCGAGCATCATCAGCCGGCGTTCGCTACGGTCGGAGATTGCAGACCTGTCCGTCAACACATCGGATTATCATGGCGGCGCCAGTATCGGGTCGTATTTGTGTCGCCGGGCGGGCGAACAAAATATGGATTACATCGGCTTCTATGCCTTTGTGCCGACGTATGATTTTTCTCGTTTTCAAGAAATTGGCAATATCATTCGCATCGAAAATGATTATATGGCGTGGCTTGGTGTCATGCGGCGTGTCAAGCACATGCTCAAACTGAAGATTGACCTGACCGACCTCGAAGAAAAGCGCAATGAATTGCTGCGGTCGATAGAGTCGAAGGTTGACGAACTCGACAATATGGCGCCGCAAATCGGTTTGCGCGATTATTTTGCCGAATTGTCGGCAGGATTCACGGAGTTGATTTTTGATCCGCTTGGCGATGTGTGGACAGATGAATTGAATCGTTTGTTCGACGACTCGGAGTCGGGCGAGGGAAGTTAAACCCAAGAGACATCGCGCCATTGCCCAGTGAGCCGCCAGAGGTTCAAACTTTTCGACTGCCGCAGAAAATAGAACGGATCAATCCAAAGACGCCAAGATCGCAAAGGAAATTCAAAATTTGGGCGCATCTAAAAAATGTTGCGAATGCAAATCGAACGAATAGCCGTTCAGCGATCAGGTGGTCAGCTCCTCAGCACCTGACCTGCTGAGCGACTACTCGCCCATCGGCGGCGAAAACGGCGAATGAGATTGCGTAAGGTAGAATATTGATTTACCCGTTTGCTGTGATGGTGACTCGGATGATGCTAGCAACAGGTGGATAGCTGAATCCGTCACCGACTTCGCTCACCGGGCGGACAACGCCGCTACCCGCAGGCCCAGTATTCGGCCCAACTTGACGCGGTGGTTGGTTGGGGCCAGCGCCCGGTTCTTCGTTGAATTCTGTGCCAGCGTCCCATAATGTCAAATAGTGAGTGACATCGCCGTCAGCAATCGAGCCATCCATATCGATGAGAGGAATACCGACTGCGTCCGGTGCGAAGAACAGATCGTTCGATTGAACAAACATCGTCGCGAATGAGAGGTAATCGCCGGGGCTGCCTTCGACGCTGAATTCATACGCATTGCCGGGTAGTAGGGGGCCGGGTTCGTCTGCACCGAGGGGTGTATTGAAAATACCCGTCGCGACGAAATCACCACTCGCGAGACTTTCAGCGAGCATAGTGGGGTTGCCATCTTCGGCGAGGCTTTCAAGGCCGAGACCGCGCTCGGCTTCGCCATTTTCAAATAATGGCGCGGGTGAATTGTGAACAACCCACACACCCGGCGTCAACGGTGTTTCGATGTCGGAGCCGGTGAGGACAGCCGCGAGTATAGTCGGGTTGCCATCTTCGGCGAGGGCTTCGAGGCCTTGACCGCGGTCGGCTTCACCTTCACTGAAAAGCGGGGTTTCCTCTGCGCTAGTAACGACCCACACACCGGGCGTAATCGGTGTCGGGACAGATGAGCTGCCAGAAATGTTGTCGATTTGTACGGTCACGTCGCCATTATCGCCGTGTGCTAGGCTGACCCTGATCACTTCATTGACGGCGGGATATTCAAAGTCGTCATCGACCGGCTGCACAACGCCATTTTCATCGACGCCGGTGTTCGGCCCGGCTTGACGCGGTGGTTGATTGGGGCCTGCGCCCGGTTCTTCGTTGACTTCTGTGCCCGCGTCCCACAGGATAATTTGGTCGGTGACGTCGCCATTGATCGGCTCACCGGTCATATCCCATAAGGCGAGACCATTGGCCGCCGGTGCGAAGAACAAATCGTTCGATTGAACAAACATCGTCGCGAATGAGAGATAATCGCCCGGTTCGGCATTGACAGTGAATGTATACGAGTCACCGGGTAATGCCGGCCCCGCCGCATCCGCGCCAACGGGTGTGTTCCACGAACCGGCATTGTCGAACAACGCGATGCCCGAAACATTCTCAATGCGCACGGTGAAGGTCGTCGCGCTGTCTTGTGCCTGAACACCGGCGACGAGAGACAATAAAATGATGACACTGACGAGCAATTTGAATCGCATAGCAATTCCTCCTGAAAAGTACATTGGACAAGCGTTCACAGTCTGGCAGGAAGAAATTGCGAAAGTATAACTTGAATATGAGAGCAGCATGAGATGCCGGTGACCAACATGGCAGGCTGTTGAATCGCAACGTGTGCTCAACATTGAATCGTGTTTGTGGGGTTATTTGTCCTACAACGATGCGGTATAGTATGCGCAACGATTCGCTGATGTCATTGCTGATGTAGTTACTGAGGCAATCATAACAAAGTAAACTTTCAATTTATGCAAACCGCTTGTAAGGACAGGTCTCAGATCTATTCTTACACAGGGTATCATGCGAACGGTCTCATAGAGAGCAGTATGTTCATGTTTATAAAGTTATGTTCGTAGCAGTCAGGAAGGACAATCATGCAAGCTGTGCGTGTCGCGCTGATTCAAGTGGGATGGTCGGGTAGTATCGAGTCGATGCAAGCGCAATATCGTGATCTTGTGGCGCAAGCTGTCGCGCAGGGCGCGACTCTCGTCTGCCTACCGGAGTTGTCGCTGACGCCGTACTTTCCCGGTCGGCGAGACAAAGCCGGTTTCGACTGGGCCGAAGATTTGCCCGGCGGCGTCTCGGAACGGTTCTTCAGCACGCTGGCCCGCGAATACCATATCACCCTCGTCGGCAGCTTGTTCGAGAAAACGGCGGATGGTCACTTTTACGACACCGCTACGATTCACGCGCCCGACGGTTCGCTGCTCGGGTTCACGCGCAAGATACACATCCCGTCGGGCGACGGGTATCACGAGACCGATTTCTTCGAGGGCGGCGCCGCATACCCGGTATTCGATGTCGGCGCGCTGCGGGTAGCGACACCGACTTGCTATGACCAATGGTTCCCCGAACTCGCCCGCATCTACAGCATGAATGGCGCGGAGTTCATCTTTTATCCGACGGCTATCGGTTCAGAACCGACCGACCCCGCTATTGACTCGAGTGAGGCGTGGCGAACGGTGATGCGTGGTCATGCGATTGCCAACGGCGTCTACATCGGCGCGGCCAACAGAATCGGCACAGAGAACGACGTCACATTCTACGGCAGTAGCTTCTTGTGTGACCCGATGGGCAACATCCTCGCGCAGGCCGGGCGCGACACGACCGAAGTCATCACTGCCGACCTCGACCCGCACACGCTGACGCATTGGCGCGATTTGTTCCCCTTGCTGCATCAACGCAAACCGGCGACCTATCAGCGCATCACCGAGTCCGTCAGCGACGCCCCGCCGCAACGATGGACAAATCACCCGGCG
>RFIA01000137.1 GCA_003695675.1 Chloroflexota bacterium | reverse complement strand
CGCTTCACGATTTATTTTCTTGTATAATCGCGATTCGATATTCTTATGTTCTGTAGGGGGAACTCGGCGAGTTGCGTTTCATGCGTCGTACACAATAGACCGCATCATCAATCTTAATATCCCGTAAAAAAGGATCGCTTATGTAAGTAATGCTTGGTCTATTTCCATCTAATCGTGTAATTATCTTGAAAAAGGCACACTAAAAATTTGGGCCGTTGTGGACATGTGATGCGTTGTAGAGGCGAGGTATGTGTGCCCCTACAACTCAGATGGCATGTTGCAGGTAGAGAGCAAAAAGATTCATCGCAAAGATCACAAAGATAAGAAAACCTTGGCGTTCTTGGCGTTTGGGCGATTCAACAGTTTTTCGTCCTGCTCGATTCATGCCTGTATGCTGAGTAGGTGACATCTCAAATCCACAGATACAGAGAAGGAATAACATGAGCAAGCGATTCGAAAATCAAGTCATTATGGTGACGGGGGCAAGCGGCAATGTCGGGCGCAGTATGGTGCAGCATTTCCATAATGAGGGCGGTAAAATTGTGTTGGTTGAGCATCGTCAAGAACGCCTCGATGAAATTACTGAAGCGCTTGACCTCGACCCGGCGACGTGCCAGGGGTTTACAGCCGATGTCACCGATGCCGAAAGCGTCAATCAGTTGGTGATGCAAGCTGTTGAGCATTTCGGGAAGATTGATATTCTTGTGCATACAGTTGGTGGCTACGCAGCCGGTCAACCGGTGCATGAAGCCGGAGTCGATGTGTGGGACAGGATGATGGCGCTCAATGCGAAATCGGTGTACGTTGTCGCCGGGCGCGTGGCAAAATACATGGTTGAGCGCGGCACAGGCGGTAAAATCATCACCATCTTAGCGCGTAATGCCGAGCAAGGCACTGCAAACGCCGGTGCTTATTCGGCGAGCAAGGCAGCCGCGCAACGCATCATCGAAAGTATGGCCGCCGAACTGCGCACCATAGGCATCAATGTCAACGCCATCATGCCGAGCAATATCGATACGCCACAAAATCGCGCTGCTATGCCGGACGCTGATTACGAAACATGGGTGACAACAGAAGACATCGCGCATACGGCGATGTTTCTCGCCTCACAACAGGCCAACGCCATCAACGGCGCGAGTGTGCCGGTTTATGGTTGTACGTAGCCAATCATTTTTCGAAGCGCTGACGTTGATGATTGCGCATCGTCGCCGTCGCCACTTCGAGGAAGCCGCCGAGATTGTCAACTTCATGAATCGGATAGGTGGCAATCGTTTTGAATTTGCCGGATGTCCACGCTTGAATCAAGAGATTGCGACCGCGCATCTTGATATTCAAATGCGACCATGGAATATCGACCGATTTCTTTTTCTTGTTTTTGACTTCGACGCCGCCCGGCCACACGACCAAATTTTTGTGAATGCGAATCGGTTTGTCGTTTCGTAGTCGGCGTCCGATACGAGTCCCGGTGACTTCGGCAGCGAAGCGACGTACCGGCCCGATAAATTTGCGCAAATCGCCATACTTCCCAGTGACTCGAAACACTTGCCCATTGCGCATCGTCAAGATGTACGCACCTCTTTGAAAGAGCGGCCATCGCCCGATGTAGGCACTGCGCACGGTCTCGCGAAATGCCGTCAAGTCCGCCCAGCTATAACGATGTTCTTGACCATCGCGAACCCACACGAAGCCTTTATCATAAAAACGCAGTTCTTCATCGCGGGCACGCAATCCACGAATCAAGCCTGCGAGTGCTCGATAAGTCGATGCGATGCCGAGTGCAATGGCGACGAATGCGCCGATACCGAGTATCACGCCATCAACCAACTCTCGGTTAGAGGCTTCGGCCAACGCAGCGAGCGCGATGAGCGACACGATGGCCGGTATAAGCGCACGTCGAAATTGCCGCATATATGGCCCGCGTTCGATTTTGGCTTGGAAGACGAGACGCGGCTTTGTCGGTATCATGAGTCCTCCTGAAAATTTCAACGCATGTTGCTACGTGACATTTTGTGGCGGAGACGCCAATTGCAAGCGGACTGCGAGCGATTGCCCGATGCGCAATATGCCCCACGTCATTATTGTGAGCAGCAACAACCCAGCTATTGCAAAAACGAGATAAAGAGCGCTGCTATGCCCCGCAAATGCGGAGATGACCAGCGCCGGAACAGCGACCATCGCCAGCGAGACAAAAACCCGCGAGCCTAAAATCGTAATCAGCGTCACCGGGCCCGGCAAATTCAAAAGCGGTGTGATGACACCAAGCGCGACCGTGAAGGCGGCATCTAGCGCAGCATACGCGACCATTAACAACAATACGACGATGAGATTCAACGGCGTATCATCGATACGTGTTGGGGGCAGCTTAGCAGTCACAAAAACCCGTTCGATCTCCATCACGAGGATGACGAAGATACCGATACGCAAAATAATTAACATACTATGGTCAAAGATGAGCGCCCGCAATGTCGCCCACCACTTGCCGAACACGATGTGCCGTGCATCGACATTCGTCAGCAGCAAATTGTCCCATGTGCGATTTTCTTTCTCGCGCGTGATGCTGTTCGCCGCGAGACCGAGTGTAATCAACGACACGACCAAATATGTCGCTAGATTCATCGCCACGAGATACATCAACGGGATGCCGAGCGTACCGTAAAGCACATTCAACAGCAAAGTGTCTGCACTGGGGTCGAACCAACGCGCCGCCCCCATCACAAGAAACGTGATTGATATGAGCATCGCCGGTATCAACATCAGGTAGGCTAGCCATATCCACACTCTCCCTGCACGACTCGTTTCGAGAATGTAGCGTTGGTATTTGAGTTCAGCTTGTGAAACTGGGTGCTCGGTGAATGCCCAAATGTGTGCCATCGGATTATCCGTGTCATGTTTCGATTAGAATCAATTCAATGTCGCCAATCGCCACGCTATCTCTCTATCGTACAGCCAATCGTCATCCGATTTCGCTTAACTTCACCGGGCGATTTTCGTATGCAGATTTCGTCGCAGCCAGCCCGATGACGACCGGAGCGCGACCATCGATGCCGGTGACGGGTGTCGCTTTGTCGTTGGCGATGGCGTCAATGAAGGCATTCATCTCGGCGATAAATGAGTCGTTGTAACGTTCAAGGAAGAAGTATAACGGCTTCTGATGATGCACGCCGTCTGCATCGCTGATGACTGTGCGGTTCGGGGTCATATTCTGTGAATGGATCGCGCCTTTTGAACCGAATACCTCAATCGTTTGGTCGTATCCATAAACGGCTTGGCGACTATTGTTGATGACGGCAATCGTGCCGTCTTCAAAACGCAGTGTGATGACGGCTGTGTCGAAATCATTGGCGCGTTCAAACATCGGGTCGATGCGCACACTACCCGTCGCGAAAACCTCGACAAGCGAGCTGTCGATCAAAAAACGCGCCATATCAAAATCGTGAATCGTCATATCGAGGAAGATACCGCCCGACACCTTGACATAATCTTCTGATGGTGGCGCCGGGTCGCGGCTTGTGATTTGCAGGATATGCGGTGCCCCGATGCGCCCACTGACAATCGCCTCGCGGATGGCGCGTGCGTTGACATCGAAGCGCCGATTGAAACCGATTTGCAATTTGACACCGGCCTCGTCAACCGCCGCGAGTGCGGCATCAATTTTGTCGAGCGAAAGATCAATCGGCTTTTCGCAAAAGATATGCTTCCTCGCTTGTGCCGCTTCGGTCATGATAGGCGCGTGTGTCGCCGTTGCTGAGCAGATCACCACAGCGTCAATATCCGGGTTATTCAAAATATCATGATGATCGCTCGTCGCTTGTGGAATATTGAGTCGTGCTGCGAGGTCTTTCGCTGCATCTTCGATGACGTCTGCCACCATCAACACAGTTGCATCAGGGACGCGCATCACGAGATTTTCTGTATGAAGTTTGCCGATACGTCCTGCACCAATTACACCGATATTGATTGTCATTATGAGACCTTTCAAATGAGGAGCAATAAATAAACTGCCTGCATTATAACGCAATCTGCCGGTTCACAAGACGCCGAATGATTTTTAGAATGCAGTCACGTTGGAAACGAAATGCAACCGCAAAGCGGCAAAGAACACCCAAAAAAGCGCTGTGCCTTCTGCGTCTTTGCGGTTCACCCATGTATGGATAGGATGCGGAAATCATGACCACACCGGGCACATATCGCCATCTGACACAATGCAGCACGACGGCGGGGCATTTCGTCATCCTCGCGATTGACCACCGCGCTACGTTGCGTAACAAACTCGACGAGCAAGCCGGGGCGCCCGTCAGCGATGCGGCGTTTGCAGCCTTCAAACAACAGGTGCTGCGGCATTTGTCGCCCGCATCGAGCGCGGTTTTAGCCGACCCGTCATCGGGTTTTGGGCCGGGGATTGCATCGGGCGTCATCAGTGGGCAAGTTGGTTTACTCGCGCCGGTTGAAGTCACCGATTACGACACACATCCTAGCTTGCGCTCGCTCGTTTTGATGGACGGTTGGAGCGTCGCCAAAATCAAACGAGTCGGCGGCGCGGGTGTCAAAATGTTGATTCATTATCATCCCGAAGCCGACAATGCGCAGCAGGTGCTCGCTACTGTCACACAAATCGCGGAAGATTGCGTGCGCTATGACATTCCGTTTTTCCCGGAGCCGATACCCTTCTCGCCCGACCCAACGGTGACACTCGCGGCAGATGAATGGACGCAACTCGTCATCGAATGTGCGCGTGTCTTCGGCGCGATGGGTGCTGTGCTCAAGACGCCGTTCCCGGTCGATGTCAAGCAGATGCCGGACGAGGTGTCATGGGGTGATGCGTTGGCTGCATTCGATGCGGCGTGCCCGGTGCCGTGGGCGTTGCTGTCTGCCGGTGTTGATTATGCGACATTCAAACGGCAAGCCGAAGCTGCCTGCAAACATGGCGCAAGCGGCATCATCGCGGGGCGGGCATTGTGGGCGGAAGCAATTACGCTACAAGACGACGCCCGCGAACAATTCTTGATGACGACCGGGCGCGAACGCATGGAAGAACTCGCCCATATCTGCGCCGCGTATGCGACTTCATGGCGCGAGAAAGTCCCCGCGCCACAACTCGACAGCTTGTGGTATCACGATTACGCGGACTTCAGCTGAAGCATACAGTTACACAACTGCGAAAACAAGGACAATATTGAATCGCCAAGACGCTAAGAACGCCAAGAAATTGTAATTGGTTTTCTCTGCGTCCTTTGCGTCTCTGCGGTTCAAACTTTCTGCATCACTTCATCCGTAACGGACGCATCCCGTTCAAGGTGACAAGCAGCGACACGCCGACATCAGCGAGAATCGCTAACCACAACGACGTCACACCGAAGATGGCGAGGCCGATGAAGGCGGCTTTCACACTGAGGCTGAGCGCCATATTGAGGCGAATGAGTCGCCGGGCAAAGCGTGACAGTTCGATGGCGAAGGGTAGCGCTGTCAGACCGTCGGCCATCAGCGCGATGTCGGCGGTTTCCAACGCTTGCGCACTGCCCGCGCCACCCATCGCGACACCGACCGTCGCTGTTGCCAACGCCGGTGTGTCGTTGATGCCATCGCCGACCATCGTCACGTTGCCATAATCGTTGAGCAGTGCTTTCACGGCGTCGGCTTTTTGACCGGGCAGCAACCCCGCCCGCACATCATCGACACCGATCTCGCGGCCAATTGCTTGCCCGACCGTGGCATTGTCGCCGGTCAACATCACTGTGCGGATACCGAGTCGTTGCAACCGGTCGATAATCGCGAGGCTTTCATCACGCGCTGCGTCCGCCACCGCAATGTATCCACGCACATCATCATCCGCCGCGACCATCATCGTCGTTTGCCCTTGCGCTTCAGTCGCGTTGACGGCCTCGTGCAGCGCATCGCTGTGCGCATATTCTTCATCAAACAGCGCGTGACTGCCGACAGTAATCATCTGCTGATTGACAACGCCGCGCACACCGCGCCCGGCAAGCATCTCGACGTGTTGCGCAGGGGCATAAGCCTTATCGACACCACGACTATTCGCCGCCGACACAATCGCCTCAGCCAACGGATGCACAGCGCGACGCTCAACAGCAGAGGCCAACGCCAACACATCGTTGCAAGCCGAGCAATTGTCGTCGTACTCGCAATTCGCCGAGCGCACTTGCTGCATGATGGGTTTGCCGGTCGTCAGGGTGCCAGTCTTGTCGAAAGCGACGGCGCGAGTTTGGCCGAGCGCTTCGATATACGCGCCCCCTTTGATGAGCACGCCGTGTCGCGCAGCAGACATAATCGCGCTGATTATCGTCACAGGTGTGCTGATGACGAGCGCACACGGGCAGGCAATCACGAGCAAAACCAACGCCCGGTACAACCAACCGCGACGGACAATCTCGCTCGCAGCCCCTTCCGATGAGGCGTGGAACAAGCTGAACACAGTGCCGTTGGGTTCAAGAAAACGCCCATCAAATAACAACGGCGGTATCAGCGCAATCAATAACGCGACCACGACAACCGCAGGTGTGTAATAATGGGCGAAACGGTCGATGAGGCGTTGTGTCGGTGCGCGACTGCTCTGCGCTTGCTCGACGAGTTGAATGATACGGCTGAGTGTGTTGTCCTCAGCGAGTCGGGTGACTTCGATATGCAGCAAGCCATCGCCGTTGATTGACCCAGCGAAGACTT
>RFIA01000136.1 GCA_003695675.1 Chloroflexota bacterium | reverse complement strand
GTTTGGAATCCGACGACATCTTTTGCCGATGTGACAGAATACTTCGCCGCGCCATTACTCGCGGTACGTACACTCAAAAGCGACCCGGTCGTCGGTTTACCTGAAGGCAAGGCGGAACAACTCGACACTGTTGATGATGAATGGCGCGTCAATGGCAAACGCGGCGTGATTCAATTTAAAGGTTAGTCATGTTTGAAACAATCAAAGTTGCAATTATTCAGGCCAGCCCAATTTATTATGATCTCGCTGCGAGTTTCGGCAAAGCAGTGACATTGATTCAAGAAGCGGCACATGATGGTGCAAAGCTCATCGCACTCGGTGAAACATGGTTGCCTGGTTATCCCGCGTGGCTTGACGTCTGCCCCAACGCAGCGTTGTGGGATCACGAACCAACAAAACAAGTTTTCGCTCGCTTGCATGCTAACAGCATCACAGTGCCCGGAAAAGAAACAGAAGCACTCGGTCGCCTTGCGCGAGAAAATGATGTCGTTCTCATCATCGGTGTCAACGAACGGGTCAATACCGGGCCGGGCAACGGTTCAATCTACAACACGATTATCACGATTGATGCTGATGGCAGGCTCATCAATCATCATCGCAAACTGGTGCCGACATATACGGAACGCATGGTATGGGGGTATGGCGACTCACGAGGCTTAAAAGCAGTGGACAGCAGCATCGGTCGAGTCGGTGGCCTTGTTTGCTGGGAACATTGGATGCCGCTTTCACGACAGGCAATGCACAACAGCAATGAGCATATTCACGCCGCCCTATGGCCGGCTGTCAAGGAGATGCACCAAGTTGCGAGTAGACATTACGCTTTCGAGGGGCGTTGTTTCGTCCTCGCAGCCGGCAGTATGATGACGGCGCGTGATTTACCGGACGAACTCGCAAAACCAACCGACCTCAAAAAGAATCCCGATGAGTGGGTATTGCGTGGTGGCAGCGCCATTATCGCGCCCGATGGTCGGTATCTCGCTGGGCCAGTATATGAAGAAGAAAGTATCATCACAGCAGAACTTGACCTAAGCGAGATCACGAAAGAAAAAATGACCCTTGATGTAACGGGGCATTATTCAAGACCGGATGTATTTGAATTTGGTATTCGTGAAAACAGAAACTTTGTTTAGCAAGTTAAAAGGTCATTTGAATATTCGAATTCGGTACTTCATGCGTGTTTAGATGGATGATTTGAGGCGAATTTTAGCCTCAATTGGCATCATTTTCGACCAGTGTGCCATGCTTTAGGATTATTTTGATGGTCAGATTCTTGCCAATAGTGCCCAACTGGTATTTTCAAATACCCTCTAAGGGATATGGTTGATCATAACCTAATCGTGCCCTAACACCGGATGAGGGACATACAATTCTTCGAGATAAGCCACGTCGTCTTCAGACAATCGAATATCCACCGATGCGACGGCTTCTTCCAAGTGATACATCTTCGTTGCACCGATAATCGGGCTGCTGACACCAGATTGCTGTAATAGCCATGCGAGTGCTACCTGAGCAGGTTTAACTCCCAACCGTCCTGCTACTTCAACGACGCGCTCAACAATTGCAAAATCCACATCTTGATAATACATCATCTGCGCAAAGTCATCACTTTTAGCGCGGATGGTCTCGCCCCATTCTTTTCTTGAGCGATTACCGGCAAGAAATCCACGCGCCAATGGACTCCATGGAATCAAACCGACGCCCTGATCAATACATAACGGATTCATTTCACGTTCTTCTTCGCGATAAATCAGATTATAATGATTTTGCATCGAGATGAATTTTGTCCATCCATTGCTTTCGGCAACATGTTGGGCTTTAGCAAATTGCCACGCAAACATACTCGAAGCACCGATGTACCGCGCCTTGCCCGACTTCACAACATCATGAAAGGCTTCCATCGTTTCTTCAATCGGCGTCGTATAATCCCAACGATGCGGTTGATATAAATCAACATAATCAACACCAAGACGCCGTAATGAGTCGTCAATGGCCCGCATAATATATTTGCGTGACAACCCCCATTTATTCGGAGCACGCTCTCCACTTAATGGAAAGAAGACTTTCGTCGCAATGACAACGTCTTCACGTTTCGCATAATCTTTGAGCGCACGCCCCGTCACCTCTTCGCTGACCCCTCGCGAATACATATCCGCCGTGTCAAAAAAGTTGATGCCGAGTTCAAGAGCACGTTTGATAAACGGACGGCTTTGCTCCTCGTCCAAAACCCAATCACGCCATTGTGGTGTCCCATAAGACATCATACCGAGACATATCCGCGAGACTTTCAAACCTGTATTGCCAAGATTAACCTGCTATTAAGCATAGGGTACTAAAGTCCCATTTTTTGAATTCTGAGCCTAAAATGGTACTAAGGTACTACCCTGCCCCGCCGCCCGCATATACGGGTATCTTCATGTGCGGGTATTTTGTGGCGCGATTGGCGCAATTGGCACGATTGGCACTGGAGGTTTTCTTTTGGCATCTCATTCTGATCTTTATTCCTGCTTGAGATACATTGGGTGGCATATCGACAATTACGGTATTGCACCCTCAGTCGGCGAGATCGCCGACCACTGTCATTGCTCTCGCCCTGTAGCTCACAGCTATCTCGAAATTCTTGAGGCACGCGGCAATATTGCTCGCATTCGCAAACGGGGGCGCGTTGTCTGTCGCGGGACTGTCCTTATTAGTCTCGAACTTACTGATTGAACATCTGTTCGCCCACACCTTGTTGGCCGCACTTCGTTGGCCGCACTTCGTTGGCCGCACTTCGTTGGCCGCGTCCGGTCGGCCTGATCGGCGGCTGAGGCTTTCTGAAAATAAAAAACGCCCCCGCGAGCGGCGTATAGGATAATTCGGCAACCGGACAACATGCTAGATAATG
>RFIA01000135.1 GCA_003695675.1 Chloroflexota bacterium | reverse complement strand
GTGACACGCCCGTCCATTGGGATGCGTTCGCCCGGCTTGACGATAATCTCGTCGCCGACTGCAAGTTCTTCAACCGGGATGAGATGCTCGGAGTTGCCACGTAACACAAGGGCTTTTGATGGAGCGAGCGCCATCAAACTGCGCAAACTCTCGCGGGCGCGGTTGGTTGTGAAGCCTTCAAGCGCTTCGCCGATGGTGAACAAAAAGATAACCGCCGCCGCTTCCAGCATTTCACCGATAAAGATCGCGCCGATAACCGCGATAGTCATCAGCAGGTTGATATTGAAATCGTGATTGATGCGCAAATTGTTGATGCCGCTGCGTGCAATCGGATAGAGCATGAGTAATGTCGCGATGATAGACACACTACCGACGATAATTGGACTGAAACCCATGATGCTCAGTCCGACAGTGAGCGAAAGGATACCACCGCCAATCAGCGTGAAACGCATATCGTCGCGCTCACGCAAATAGCGCCAAAACGCAATCACCGCATGATGAGCATGTTCTTGCTGCGTGTCGCCGTCTGCATTGGATGAATCGTCAAGTTCATAACCCAAGTCTTCCACCCGCGACCGGATGTCCTCAACTGTAACAGACCCGGCGACATGCAACTTACCCGTCATGAAATCGACGTGTGCCTCATCGACATGTTCTAATCGGCGGATACCCTTTTCAATCTTGCGAGCGCAGTCTGCGCAGTCCATACCTTTGATGTCGTAGCTTGTTGAAGTCATCGTGAAGACTCTCAATTTCATATCGATACAATGTCTCAATATATGAATCGTCATTCATATATTGTTGTTGAGATTATAACATTGACCGCAGTATGCCGTCAATATCTCCACACAATGCGAGTGCGTTGGTGAGTGCGCTTTACTTCCTGCTGAGATGCCAGAAGAGAGTGGCAACTACAAACAGCCACGCGAGGCCACCGATGATGAACACACCCGGCCACCACCACGGTGAAAATATGAAGACGACTTCGCTTTCTCCCGACGGAATTTCGACAGCGCGAAACATGACATCGGCGCGATGAATCGGCACAGGCATATCGTTGACCGTCGCCCGCCAACCGGGATAATAGGCGTCGGTCAACACGAGGTAGCCGGGAACTTGTGACTCAACCGTCAAGGCGATGCGCTCATCGGTATATGTGTTGACGATGACATTGGTAAATGGCGCTGCTGTTTCGGTCGGCGTCGCGTCGTCGGCATCGGCGATGACGACAGATTGCGCCGGGTCGAATTCAGGCGTTTGCATCGCCGCTATCACGCTCGCATCATCGTATGAGACCACATCATGCACGACGAAGGCACGTGGCAGCACATCGAGATTTTCATAGAGCTTAATGTCGCTCGACAAAATCCGACGCCACGCGCCGAGCGTCAATTGAGTGAAGACGTCGGCTTGTTCATCGACGAGTGTCATGGCGCGGATGCTGATTGGCGTATCGGCCTCGAATTCAATGCTCACGGGTATATGCCGTCCTTCGAAGGGGAGACGTGTTAGCAAGAAGCCACCGAGCGCAATTGACTCGCTTGTGTCGTTGAGCGTCAGCGTTTCGCGTTCGCCGTCAACAGACGTCAGTATGATTGTGAGCGCGACATCATCATCTGCACTGTAGAGCACATCCAACGAGTCGGCTTCGAAGTGTGGCACAAAGCGAATCGAATCGCGCTCACCGGCGGCGAGACGACGTTCGATTTGTGTGTCATAAGCGACATCTTCGTGCCACAGGTCGAAGACTTTATCGGTGATGAGATAGCGCGTCCCCGTCAGATTGAGCCAGCGCTGTTCGGGGATGCACGCGCCGCCGCACATTTCGAGCGCGAGCAATTCGCGCAGACGACCATCACGAGTCGGGGCTACGCCGGGCGGCAGCAACAGCGCCGTGAAGTCGGCGTAATGCTGCGTCGGCAGCAACCCCCCGCCGAAGCCGTCAATCGTCGCCACATCCCACGCCAACGGCAAATTCGCCGCGAGTGTTTCTTGCATCTTCGTGCCGACGAACGCATGACGCATGGCGAGATCATCGAGTCCGCGAGAGCGCCATCGTGTTTCGAGTGTCGCCTTGTCGCCGGGATCGAATAACAGATTGCTGATGCTCAACATGCGCGGTGGCGGTGTGTCCGCATCGGCAAAGACACGCAATTGACTGACTGTCAAGCGCTGCGATTCGTAAATTTCCGGCGGGGTCAAATCGTTATAAGCCAACACGAGTGACGCAAAAAACAATTCGATGATGACGGCGGGTAACAACAAGCGCGGGCGCTTCAGCCACAAAATCGTCAATAACGTGACGAGCGCCGCACCCCATCCGATGAGTGTGATGGCTTCGGGCGTCGCATTGCCGATGATGTCTTCGGCCTGCTGGCTTGCGAGAAAGCTCAGACCAATGAGGACGGCGACAAGTGCGATAATCACGACGAAAATGGTGCGCGATGGTCGGCGCGGGTGATTGAGCAGCGATTGCAATCCCCACCCGGCGAAGAGCGCTGCGCTCAATGCGAACAGCGATAACCATCGCGCCGGGACACGGAAAAAATTGAAGCCCGGCAATCCGGTCAGCGCGACATAAACCGGATTGAAGCGTCCGAATGCGAATAATAAGGCGATGATGCCGATGATGAGAAAGGCTGACAACGAACGACGTTGCGGCGATGTGCGATAGGCGGCGATGCCGATGACAGCAAGTCCTAGCGCGATGATGCCGATATAGGCAACGAATTCCCCGAAGATGAGGCCGTTATAACTCGGCAGCAGCCCACGCGCGGCAATCAGTGGGCTGAATGAGAAGGCAACCGCTTGTTGCGAGTCGAGGCCGCCACTGCGATTCGATTGTTGAATCAACTCGAGTGTCGGGACGAGTTGCGGCAGCGTCAGGAAGATGGCGAGGAGTCCGGCAAGGGAGAGGGTGCGTAAGGGCACAGCATGCTGTGCCCCCGCCCTATCCACATTTCGTAGGGGCGAGGCATGCTTCGTCCCTACAATAATAGCATACACTCCTAAGCCGACGACTGTGATGAAAACCGTCTGCGTATGGCCGGAAAGAAATTGCAGCGCCAACCCGATGGCTAACAGCAAGCCGCAACGCATTGGCCGCCGCCGGGCGAGCATCAACAACAAGAACAACCACGGCATCCACGAAAGCCCCTGTAGTTGATTGATTTGCTCGACGTGAGCGCCGATGTAGCCACCGAGTCCGAATGTGACCGCCGCGAGTACGGCCGCCTCCTCGCCGAATTGCAATCCGCGCCGCGCCAATAAATATGCGCCGAGCAATGCCCATGCGATATGCAGCAGGATGCTGATGCGCACGGCGTCTGGAGCGCTGTAGCCCATCACAAACCAATTGGGAAGATATAGTGTACCAATTTGCGGGTTGGCGAGGAGCGGCGCCCCCATGAATAAATTCGGCGTCCACAACGGGATGTCACCGGTAGAAAGCGCGGCGTTGCGCACATCCCAGTACGGATAAAAATAGGCGAATGTGTCCCCCCGCGCTAAAATCATATCAGTAAAAGCGAGACGATTGAAGAAAATGAGCGTACAGAGTAATAGTGCTGCGGGTGGCATGTATCGTCTTAAGCGCGTGGACAACAGGACGATCTCCTAGAAAAAAGTAAAACGCAGACTGTCAGGGCACAGCGTACTGTGCCTAAAAATTTTAATGCAGAGACACAGGGGTACAGAGACCGCAGAGAAAATAGCGTTGGGGCGTGGCACACAATGTCCTATCTCTATTTGCGACAAGTTTACCGGAGGGTCGGCGCGAATTCAAATAGCCCGACCGGGCAAAATCATCTATACTGGAAACACATTGGTGAGCAACTGTTGAATCATTGAGCAGTAAGCCGGGGAGGGGCATCACATCGGTTCGCCAGATGGATACTATGAATACGAAGCATATATTTGTCGAATCAAAATATTGTGTACTAGGCAAAAAAATTAATGTCGCACAGGTGGGGCGGGGGGAAACACTCGTGATGATACACGGGTGGAGCAGTAGTTGGGTGAGTTGGGCGCTGTTGGCCGAAGCCTTGTCGCCATATTATCGTGTCGTGATGATTGATATGCCGGGCTTTGGCGACTCCGATGAGCTAGAGCATTATTCAATTGAAATTGAAGCACAGTATGTTGCCGAGACGATTCGTGTGATGGGTATCCAACCGGCAGCGCTTATCGGCGGCTCATTGGGCGTCTATGTCGCAGTTTGTGTGGCGGCACATTATCCTGAATTGTGCGAGAATGTCATTTTACTCAGCGCTGTCTTCGGCAAAACGCCGATTCAACCGATTAAAGATTTGTTTCACATCATCCTCAAATTGGCGGCGAAAACCCAAACGACACAAAAGCTGCTCGGCAAAACAGCCAAGTCTTGGCATACGGCTTATTTGATTGAGCGTTACTTGAATGCGTATCGCTTCGACAAAGAGCGCTTCGAGAAATACAATATGGTCGGTCGGCAAAAGATGAATGAAATGTGTTATGTCGCGCTCGGTTTGTCGGCTTATGATTTTGACCTGCAACAATATCTACGCGAGGTTGAAAAGCAAACGCTCATCATTTATGGCGAAGAAGAAAAGCTCGTCATGTTCGATGGGGTTCGCGAAGCGCTTGAACGCCTCAATCGGAATAACATCGTCTTACGTATTGTCAAAGAAGCGGCGCACAATCCCGGTTATGAGCAACCGTCTGTCACTGCGGGACTCATTCAAACATTTTTGCAACACGGCCACGCGCACGGTTAAAGCATACGAATAATGGATTTCCTCGACCGTTTCGATGTCGGTGTCACAACGCATCAACGAAAAATAGTTGCAGACATTCGGGCGCGAAAGGGACGTACTTTCCTCGTATCGTTCAGCATCTTCATCGGTGTGCTCAGTGTGGTGTCGCTCTTCACTGTGCGCGATCTCATCATGCAACAATTTGCTGCCGACATTCAACCATCGCAGTTGAGCATGATCGATGTTTGGGTCAATCTGCCGAACGATATGGATGTAGACAACGCTGCTGTGTTGGCCACGCTCAATCGACAAGATGCTGTTGGACAACAATTCGACATCCTCAACGGTATCGAGCGTGTTGAAGGCTGGGTGTACACACCGATTGCTTTCCGCCATGTGGATGATGATGAATTCATTGAGGGCGAGCTGCGCAGTTATGCGACGCCATTAGACGCAGTTCAAATCGAACCGATGCGTTTAATCGCAGGCGGCGCATGGCCCGCGCCCGGTCAACGGCAAGTCGCGCTTGAAACACGCATGGCCGACCGTTACGGCTTTGCTGTCGGCGACAAGATTGTGTTGCGCGCGGCAGGTGCTGACGACGTTGATGAAACGACCTACACCGTATCGGGGCTGGTCTTTCATCCGTACATCATACGGGGTGCTAGCCCGACCGGCGGTGTCAGCTTCGGCCCGGCTGATGGCATCTATGTGCAGCCGCAAGATGCGCAGGCGTTGTTGAACTCGATGGCGCTCACGAGGATTGTGGCGCGTTATGAAAACTTCGCATTGGCCGAGCAAAATTTCAACGCCTTCCAAAATTTGATCGCGCAAGCCACACCTTATTTGCCGGTATTCGCTGTCATCGACGAACCTGCGAACAATTCGCAGCAGCAAACGGCTACGAGTCTCGGCAATGTGTTGACGTTACTGGCACTGGTGACCATCGTTGATGCTGGGTTTCTCGTCTTCAATATCGTCAGCACGATTATGGTTGAGCAACGCCGACAAATCGGGATTATGACCTCGCTCGGTGCGTCCGGCTTGGACAATTTTATCATCTATATCGGCACGGCATTTGTGTACGGTTTTATCGGGACTCTCCCGGCATTGCCGCTCGGCATCTTCGCCGGTTATCTGGCAACGCTCAGCATCGCGCCGTTGCTCGATATTCTCATCGAAGGTTTTCGCTGGTCGTCGTCGGCTGTCATCATTGGCGCGGTACTCGGCCTGAGTGTGCCGGTCATTGCCGCGATTATCCCCGTTTATCATGGTATTCGCGTCACGATCATCGAAGCTATCACCGATTTTGGCATCGATACATCGCATTATGGCGGGCGGGCGGCACGCTTGATTGCTGCGCTGCCGTTGCCAATCAATGCGCGACAAGCAATCGCCAACTTGATTCGTAAGAGGCGGCGTCCGATGGTTACGGGCACAAGCCTGATGTTAGCGATGGCGGCTTTCATGGGGGTTATCAGCGTCAGCATTTTCTTCAACGCGGCCTTTGCCGAAACATTTGGGCGTTTCAATTCACAATTTCTGATTATTCCGGCGCGCCTACAACCATTCGAGATGATGCAAGCGCTTGTCGAGTCGGTCGAGGGAGTCGAAGCTGTCGCGCCGGGCACATTCGTCACCGTGCAGATTCAAGGCGATTACATCAACTTCATTGGGCGCAGCAATCGCATCGCGTCGTTGTCGCTTGAACCGACGGCGAATGTCTACGATTTTGAGTATATCGCTGGTGAGGGTTGGTCGAATGACCCAACACGAAGTGGAGTCGTCATCACCGAACCGATGGCGAATCGACTCGGTCTTGAAGTCGGCGATTCGATTCCGGTCGTTGTTAGTGGTCGGGCCATCGCGCCGGAAATCATCGGCATTCAACGTGAGGCCTTTTTCGATCAATTTTTTTTGCGTTGGCAAGAGATGGCGCGTCTCATCGGGTTGACGCGCAACGCCCCCCAACCGAATCAGACCATCATCATGGCGCGAATGGCAGAGCGCGATGCCGACGTGCCCGTCGTTGGATTGGACGATGTGGGGTTGTCGATTGCGTGGGGGCGACCGCTGCTAGGTCACCATGCGATTATCACCGCTGGGTTTGCGGCTGACGAAAATCTCGCTGTCGGCGATGTGATGCAGCTCACCATTGGCGACAACACCGGCACATTCACAGTCGCCGGTGTCATCGAGATTCCGCCGCAATTTCGCGACCTCATCCCGGAAGGAGTCGCGCTCAATTTTGCTGATTTAGTCGCGCTGATGGGTGATGCGGTGGGCGGCGAACCGATCCCAAACGGTTATTTCGTCCGGCTGGCAAAGCCCAATCCCACCGTCTCCGATGTTGATGCGGTCATCGCGCGGGTGAAGCAGGCCATGCTTGAACAAGGCGTGACCGGACGTTTTCAGAATCAATTGGCACAGGCCGAGCAACTCAACGCCGTCGTCAATCAATTGACGACGGTGCTGCTTGTCGCGGCGGTTTTGATAGCGGCGGTTGGGGCTGTCGCCTTGTTGACGACCTTGTCGCTATCGGTCTTTGAGCGGCAGAAAGAAATCGGCATCATGCGTTCAATCGGCGCCGATTCGTTGACAGTCGCCGTACAATTTTTTCTCGAAGGACTCATCGTTGGCTTGCTTGCGTGGTTGCTGGCGATTCCGTTGAGTTATGTGCTCGCACTCACGGTGATCGACACATTTGGACTAGAGAATATCGCCTTTCGTTATCCACCGTCGGCCTTGTTGATTGGTTTCGCAGGGATGCTCGTGCTGACGACGATTGCGAGCTTCGTCCCCGCGCTCAACGCCGCCCGCAAAACCGTGGCTGAGGTGATACGCTATCAATAGTAGAGTCGGCACATGCGTCGTCCGATTTTTCTTGCGGACATCGTTGCCACCGCACCCCACAATCGGATACAATAACCATAAATGTCGCATACACGACCGCCTCCTATCGCCTATCCGAAAATATTCACGGGGTCTATTATGCCCGACCAATTCATACAATCGCACATTCGACCGTTGCCGTTGTTCCAAACGATGTCGCCGGAGCAACTCGCGCATATTGCCGATGCGTTTGTCCGGCTGACGTATCGAGCCGGCGAGGTCATCTTTTATCAGGGGCAAGAAACAACCGGCATGTATTTGTTTGTCACCGGCGAAGGCCGCTTTATTCAAGACGGGCCGACCGGTGGGCAAGATATTGTCGGTTACGTTACGGCCAATCAATACCTCAACGAACAAGCGTTGTTCACAACAGGGCGCGAAACCGCGACGCTACAAGTTACGCAAGACGCCATCGTCTTGTATCTCTCGCGGCAACGTTTGCTCGATGTCATCTCGCTTTACCCAGACATTCGCTACGCACTACAAACCCACGTTCGTACATCGGACGGTGTTGTGCGCGAACGCGCCACACATGAGCACGTTTTCGAAACACAACGCCCAAACGAAATCGTCCTGATGCAGCGCAAACGCCATTGGTGGGCGTTTGGTCGTCGGCTGTGGATAGGGGGCGTGGTGTTTATCATCTTTTTCGTGCTAGCGATTATTTCGCCGAGTATTCTCGCCTTGATTTTTGGTGTGATGGCATTTGTCATTCCCGGCCTACTCAGCATTTATGCCTATCTCGAATGGCAGAATGATGCGGTCATCATCACCGACCAACGTGTTGTCAGAATTGACCGCACTATTCGTTCATTGCGGACGCGCATCAGCGAAGTGCCCTTGGACAGTGTGCAGGGTGTCAGCACGGATATTCCGAGACGCGATTTGTTCGCCCGCATTTTCAGATATGGCACGGTGACGATTGAAACGCCCGGCGATTCGGGCGATATGAAACTTGACCGCATGGCGAATCCACACGAGATGCAGCAAATCATTTTCACCCATCGTGAACAATATCAACGCAGACGCGAATTGCAACATCGCAATGCCGTCCGCAGCGAACTCGACAAGATTTTGGTCAATCAAGAACCAACCACGCATACAGACACACAGCAACCAAATAGGCCGCGTAATCAACAACAAAGCTCATTGCTGACGCGCATTTTACCCACCGAGATGATGTTCATCAATGAAAATGGCGATGTGATTTATCGCAAGCATTTCCTCGTGTGGATGCGCTATGTTTTTTTGCCGGTGCTGATGTTGATCGCTTCGTTTATATTGGTCATCTTCGGCTTGTTCGATGTGGCGGGGGTTGGTGTCATTGGGCTGCCATTAGGTGTCGTGGCATTTGTCGTCGGCGCGCTCTGGTTTTATTGGGCGGACTGGGATTGGCGTAACGACATGTATATCGTTGGCGACGACAGCATCACATTGATTCACAAACGGCCGTTGTTTTTGCAAAATGAAGTCGATCAAATTCGGCTTGATCGTGTCGAAAATGTAATTTCAGATTCGAGAGGCGTTCTCGGTCGTTTATTTAATGTTGGCGATGTTCGTCTGTCGCTGTTAGGTGCAGACATCGGCGATGCGAAAATTTTTGCGAGTGTCCATAAGCCCCGCGAGGTACAAGAGGAAATCTCACGACGGCAAGCGCGGATCAAAGCAACAGCGGAAAATCGCGAAATTCAACGACAACGCGAAATGATCGGCGATTATCTCGCGGCCTATCACCAACGCACCAATCCGCAGATCCCCGGCAATGCACAACCAACACAAGCACAACCGGGTTATGTACCACCACAACCGTCGTATCCATATAATCAACCGCCACAACCCGACCCGTATAATCAGCCGGCGCCGCAGCCCGACCCATACAATCGACCGTCGCCATCACAACCGCCGCCGCGTCGTCCGCAATCGTCCGGCCTGTTCGACGACGCAGCAGGCCCGCCCGGTCTACGCCGCCTCGACCGCGATGATGAACCGTATGTGTGAGTGTGAGCGATAAACACCGTCTTGTACAATCTACACAAATTCTTGACGATCCGATTCAAATCGTGTTACAATTAACTCGCGTTATTAACGCGGGTTAATTAGTATTCTTTGAGTATTCATACGCATTTATGGCGAAAAAGAAGCGCGTCACCAGCCAACAGGTCGCGGAACGCGCCGGGGTCTCTCGGACGACGGTTTCATTGATATTGAATCGTGTCCCCGGCCCGAACTTCACCGAAGAAACACGCCAGCGTGTTTTCAAAGCGGCGGAGGAACTTGGTTATGTACCCCACGAAGCTGCACGGTCGCTTGCCAGTGGTAAGACCCGCAATATCGGGCTGATTATCTGCCAACCACGCGACCAATTCCTCTCCGACGCTTTCATTCCCAATGTGATTTACGGCATCAACGAACTGGCGACAGAGCACGGCTTCAATATGCTAATAGACTGGGTTGAAGATGTGGCGCAGCCGGGTACGTATGAAAAGTTGACGCTAGCACGAAAAATTGACGGCATCATTCTCGCGCTGCCTCGCTCTGACGACGAAGAAATCACGAAGTTGATTGACGATGGTTTTCCGGTTGTGCTGCTCGGCAATACATTGGACACACCGGGCTATGCGGTGGGGTCGGACGATTATGAAGCGGCGTGCAAAGCCACGGAACATTTGATCAATTTAGGCCATAAGCGTATCGGTTGTATCACCAATGGAGCGCCAGCCTATTTGGTGGCGAGTGAACGATTGCGTGGGTATTGTGAAGTGCTCGAAGCAAAAGGTATCATCGTTGACGAGCAGCTCATCAGTTATGGTGCCTTCACGCCCGAAAGCGGCTATCAGGCCATGCAATCATTGCTAACGCTCAACGACCGCCCAACGGCCGTTTTTGTTGCAAGCGACGCGGTCGCTTTCGGCGCGATGACGGCCATCCATGAACACGGCCTGCGCATTCCCCAAGATGTTGCCGTCGTTGGCATCGACGATATTGCGATGGCACGCTACGCCACACCTCCTTTGACGACGATACGTCTCTCCGCACCAGAACAAGGACGGCAGGCGATGGCGATGTTGGTCGCATTGATGGAGGGGAACAAACCGCCGGAAAGCAAGCGATTGATTAAGACAGAGTTGATTATCAGGCAGTCGTGCGGCGCAAAATCTTAGCACACAGCCTGTGCAATCAAGCATTAAATCGATGTAGATAATTGAAGGAGGTGTGGTGGCAGATAGATTACATATCATGACAGGATGTACGTGTGACTAAGTAAGAATGACATAGTCGATTGATTGACAGATGAATTAAGATTCGTTAAAACCCAATCGCGTTGTTATTCGCATATCGTGGATAACGTCGTGATTGTGGTGGGGAAATTTATATAGGAGATATGAACAATGAAGAAAGTTTTAGTTTTAGGTCTGCTGGTTGTTCTGGCATTCAGTGCCATCAGCGTCAGCGCACAAGGTGAAAGCCTTCAGGGTGTCCCATTAGACCCGGCTACAGACACGTTTGCCTCGTGGGGCGATCTTGACTTGCTGGCTGAAAAAGCTGCGGAACTCGGCCTTGAAGGGACTGAGGTCAGCGTATTCGGCGCTATCGAAGGTGTCGAAGCTGCTTGGTTGCAAGAACAGGTCTTTGATGTGTTCAGCGAAGCAACGGGTATCAACGTCACCTATGAAGGTTCGGGCGATTTCGAGACATTGATTCAGGTTCGTGTTGAAGGTGGCGACGAGCCAGACATCGCACTCTTCCCGCAACCGGGCGCCGTTGTTGATCTTGCTGAGCGTGGCGAAGTCATCCCACTTAGCGAAGAACTTGACCAATACGAACGCGACAACCTGATTCAATCGTGGGTTGACCTGCAAAGTGTCGATGGCGTGCAGTATATGATTAACTTCAACGCCAACGTCAAGAGTATCGTCTGGTATCCGATTCCAGAATTCTTCGATGCCGGTTATGAAATCCCACAAACGTGGGACGAAATGCTCGCCCTTAGCGACCGCATCGTCGCCGATGGTGGCACTCCGTGGTGTATCGCCTTCGAGAGCGCTGGCGCCACCGGTTGGCCGGGTACAGACTGGATTGAAGACATCATGCTGCGTACCCAACCGCCAGAAGTCTACGATGCGTGGGTCAAGAATGAAATACCGTTTACCGACCCAGCGGTTATCAACGCCTTCAATATGTTCGGGCAAATTGCGCTCAATCCGGATTACGTCTTCGGCGGCCCGACAGCTATTTTGACGACCCGCTTCCAAGACGGCGCGAATCCGCTCTTTGATGATCCGCCCAGTTGCTGGATGCACCGCCAAGCCAGCTTCATCGCCGGTTTGTGGTCAGGCGGTGTTGCTGGGCAAGATGCCGACTTCTTCTACCTGCCACCCGTCAACGAAGAAGAAACGGGTCGCCCGGTACTCGGTGGTGCGAGCATGGCTGTCGCCTTTGAAGGCCACGACCGCCCAGAGGTTCAACTGGTGATGGAATTCATGGCGCGTCCGTTGTCGCAAGAACTGTTTGCGCGTCAGGGCAGCTTCCTTTCGCCGCATCCGGGTGTTGCCCTCGAAGCCTATCCTGATGACCTCTCGCGTCGCCAAGCCGAAATTTTGGCGAATGCCGATGTCTTCCGCTTCGACGGCTCCGATCTGATGCCAGCCGCTATCGGCTCTGGCGCATTCTGGACGGCGATGGTGGACTTCGTCAGTGGTGAATCGGCTGAAGATGTGACCGCATTTGTTCAAGCAGCGTGGGACGATCTCGAATAGCGTCGAGATGAGGGATATCAAACATCGTCAATCCAAAATGAACGAATGAACGATTAAGGCAGAGCTGCCTGCTCAACGGCAGGTAGCTCTTCTTCATATCGATTAAAAGTTAGAGTACCTACTCGGCATACAAGCATGATTCGAGCAGGATGAAACGCTTATGAACCGCCAAGAACACCAAGATTTTCTGATAAAACCTTTGCGGTCTTCGCCGCTCTGCGCGTTTGCGTTGAATCGTTTTGCTTTTCTATCTGCAAACGTGCCACCTGAGTAGTTACAAATTAGAAATTTTTGGAGGAGATTTTATGGATCAGATCAGTCAGGCAGTGCTAGCGATCCTCCTCGGCGTCGGCGGTATGGGATTTTATTTTTTTGCTAGCAATTTTCTTCTGGATCGAGTCTACGCCGCCGAAACGCAAGCAGCCGACCGCGCTAAGAAACGGATTCGCCCATGGCTCTTTGTCGCTCCCGCGTTGCTGTCCCTCACATTCTATCTGGTGTATCCGGCTGTCGATACCTTCCGTCGCAGTCTTTTCAATGCCCGGACTGAGGAATTTGTCGGCATCAACAATTATGTGTGGGCCTTCACCAACGAGACGCTGCGGGAAGCCTTTCGCAATAATATTTTGTGGCTGCTCATTGTCCCACTGTTCAGCGTGGTTTTTGGCCTAGCCGTTGCTGTTCTGGCGGACAAAGTCCGCTATGAAAGTTTGGCGAAGGCGTTTATTTTTATGCCGATGGCGATTTCTTTCGTCGGGGCGAGTGTGGTCTGGCGTTTTGTCTACGCTTTTGTCCCACCCGGACGCCCTCAAATTGGTATCCTGAATGCTATCGTGACTTCACTCGGCGGCGCACCCAAAGGCTGGTTTATCGATGTCCCAAGACCGTGGAACAGCCTGTTCTTGATGGTCGTGTTGATATGGATACAGGCTGGGTTTGCTATGGTGCTCCTCTCGGCGGCGTTGAAAGCGGTGCCCGAAGAGACAGTTGAAGCGGCGAAAATCGACGGCGCCAATGATGTGCAGTTGTTCTTTCGCATTGTGTTGCCGCAAATTCGCAGCACAGTGTTTGTCGTCTACACCACAATTGTCATCATCGTGTTGAAGGTTTTCGACATTGTATTCGTGATGACGAGCGGGCAATTTGGCACTGAAGTTCTCGCCAACCGCATGTTCCGCGAGATGTTTCGCTTCGTCAATTTTGGTCGTGGCAGCACAATCGCAGTGATTTTGATGGTCGCCGTTGTTCCGATCATGTATATCAACATTCGTCGCTTTAGAGAGGAGGAATTGGTGCGATGACAACCATAAGACGTGAAGCCGTACCCGGCACATCAACATGGGACAATATATCCATTATTCTTGACCGAACCTTCCGCAATAACATCGTCACATCTGCTTTGATTCTGATCGTTCTCTTGTGGACATTGCCGACTGCTGGCCTACTTGTTAGCTCGTTCCGAACGGAAGAAGACATCGCGCGTACCGGTTGGTGGACGGTCATAACCAATCCTCATCTGACATTGGAAAATTACCAGCGCGTGCTCGATGAAGCCGACATGGGTACGGCATTTATCAACAGCCTGACTGTCACGATTCCTTCGACGATTATCCCGATTTCAATCGCAGCATTCGCGGCCTACGCTTTTTCATGGATGGAATTTCCCGGTAGGCGGTTATTGTTGGTGTTTGTGGTTGGGTTGATGGTTGTGCCGCTACAAATGTCGTTGATTCCATTGTTGCGAGTTTATACGACGCTCAAGCTCAACGGAACGTTCGTCGGTTTGTGGTTGGCACACACGGGTTTTGGTATGCCGTTGGCGATATTTCTATTGCGCAACTATATCGCCAATTTGCCGCGCGAAATCATCGAGTCGGCACAAATTGATGGCGCGTCACATTTCACGATTTTCATTCGTTTGATTGTGCCGCTCTCGGTGCCGGCGTTAGCGTCCTTTGCGATTTTTCAATTTTTGTGGGTATGGAACGATTTGCTGGTAGCCTTGGTTTTCCTTGGCGATACGCCTGTTGTCACTAGTGCATTGGCCGACCTCGTCGGCGACCGTGGTCAAGATTGGCATCTCCTGACGGCTGGTGCCTTCCTCAGCATGGCTTTGCCGTTGGCGGTGTTCTTCAGTTTGCAACGTTATTTCGTGCGCGGATTGTTGGGCGGGTCAATCAAAGGCGGTTGATGACAATTGCAGACATACAATACAATTGGGTATCAACAAAGACGGCGTGGAGATGTCGTCTTTGTTGTTTGGTTGCCGTTACCACAAGAAAAGCAACCGATGCAATAGCAGATTAGACTTAGACGAGACACACCGCAGCATTGTCGCGGGGCAACACTCTTTGTATAATGCCCGGCGTCCACTCAACGAAGCAGGCAAACCAACATGCACAACTCGATACAACCTCGCCGTGCCCTCGCGCTTGTCGGAATGCCGGGTGCGGGTAAAACGCTGTGTGCCCGCCATCTTGAACAGTGCGGTTTCTATCAATTTCGTTTCGGCAGCATCATCGTTGACGAAGTCGTGCGGCGCGGTCTTCCCGTCGAGCCGGAAAACGAACGCATTGTCCGTGAAGAATTTCGCGAACGCGACGGCATGGCCGCCATCGCGAAACTCGCGTTGCCGAGACTCAATGCGGAGCTAAAAACACGCACGACGATTGTCATCGACGGTCTTTACGGCTTTAGCGAATACAAGTTGTTACGCGAGCAATTACACGCCGAATTGATTGTTGTCGCAATCGTCAGCTCGCGAGAAGCGCGTTATCAACGACTCGCGACTCGTTCTGAACGGCCATTGACGCGAGAAGAGGCCGAGCGACGCGATTTTCAGGAAATCGAACGGCTCGAAAAGGGCGGCCCGATAGCTATCGCGGACTACACGTTGCTCAACCACGGCACGCCCGAAGACTTGCTCATGGCGCTCGACGAATTGCTTGACTCGCTCGGCATTCATCCATAAGATGATTGCAGGCATATCTTGCTAGGGGGAGGCCTCCTCCCAACAATTTGATGTAACAAAAAATTCACACACTTTTCACCAAATAACGTCTACAACGTTAGGAATTCGTTTGACAACGCGCCGCCTATTTTCTATACTACCTGATTATTACAGCGTGTATCCACATTTTGGGGAATATATTTTGCGACAGGCAATCGGCACGTTGATGATTTTGCTCGTTCTCGCATTGACGCTTTCGGGTGTCGCTGCGCAAAACAATACCCGTGCCGAATTCGGTGACCCGCCGATTGCGTCGCTCATCACGATTTCTGCGCCTGATGACGATGGTTTCGTCACGATTAGTGGCGGTGTCGGCGCGGTTTTCCCCGGCGCACAAGTCGCGATTCGCAATTTATATACCGAAGATGTTGTTTACACATTAGCCGGGGTGACCGGCGCTTTTAGTACGCGCATCTTTGGTCCCGGCAATACCCCTTTCGCCATAAGCCCGGCGACGAATATCCCCAATGCGCTGCGCGACAGACCCGGTTCATTGCCGGGTGGCCCGGCGACGATTATATACGCGCCTTTTCCC
>RFIA01000012.1 GCA_003695675.1 Chloroflexota bacterium | reverse complement strand
CGCCGCACGCGCCACCAACACCATCGCCGGGATGCACACCAATTCGGTGGATTACGCTCGCAAAATGATTGCGCGTGGTATGCAATTCGTGACCGTCATGTCGGACACGATTTTATTGCGCAACGCTGCTGCGCAAACTGTCGCCGGTATCCGCGAAACGACGGTAAAAGAATCCCCTCAAACCGATGCTTATTGACAAGTGTGGTCATCGGCATCACCGGTACTAAGGTCATAGTCGTCTATTTGATTATTTTCATTTTTGTGCAGAATCTTTGTAAGTCCTGCTAATAACACGGCATGAATATAAAACTTTTCTGAATAATTGGGCGGGGTTGTTCTCTGCAAGCCATAAATTGTGTAATATGGCACACATAAGGAGGCAAACATCCACATGTGTGTCGTGCTATAGCAGGAATACCCCGTATGATTCTAAATATTATCGTCGCCGAAGACAACAAATCTTTCATGATTGACTTTGCTGAACAAGAGATGGTTGTTGTCGGGCGCGGCATCAAAGAAGGAACGATTGACGCACCTTACATCGATCTGAGCGAATATAATGCCCGTAAGCTCGGTGTCTCGCGCATCCACGCCATCTTCCGCCGTCACGAGGATAATATCTTCCTTGAAGATCAAAATAGTGCCAATGGCACCTTTCTCAATGGGGTGCGGCTTTTCCCACAACAACCGCGCGTAATGCGCGACAGAGACCGAATACATCTTGGACGACTCGGACTGACCGTCCGTATCGCGTATGCAAAACACCCCCACAGCGACCTCATAACGACGACGCCACAGCTTCCGCTGGACGATGTGCTGCCGGATGAAATCGATTTGCCAGATGACCCCGACCCGGAAAACGATATAGCCGACAAATTGGTCGAGACGGGTAACATCGGCTAGAAAATTTTAACAAGCGTTCATGGCAGATGGCACGCCCCCTTTGTTGACTGCTACTCAATGGTGAGCCGCCGGTCGTAGTTATGATTTGTCCATGGGCGCTTGGTGACGTTGTGGCTGGGTTTGAGTCTGCCGCGCAAAATCGATAATGCGCCGCGCTCGGGTCTGCCATGTGTACGCTGTCATGACAAGTTCGTGCGCACGAGTCGCGAGTCGTGTTCGCAAGGCGTCATCGTCGCGCAGACGGCGAATCGCGGCTGCCAACGCATCGACATCGCCTGGCGGCACGAGCAACGCGGTCTCCTCATGCGTCACGACTTCATTCACCGACGGCAAATCCGAAACGACAATCGGGCGCTGTGCAGCCATGTACTCGAACAACTTGAGCGCGGATGTGTAATACGCGAAATGTGTCGTGAACGGGAGCGGCATCGCACACACATCGAACGCGCTCAGATAACGCGGCACTTCGCCCGGCGGGACATGCCCGACATACAAAAAGCGCGCTTCATCAAGGCCGGATTCGCGCCATTGTTGCGATAATTGCTGGGCGATTTCGTCCGGCCCGCCGACCAACGCTAGCGAAACGCCCTCAAGACGGCTCAAGGCTTCAAGCAATGTGCCGACCCCCTTGTCCATGAACATCGTCTGCAAACGGCCAACGTAACCGACGATGAAGGCCTCTTGTGGCCAACCGATGTGTGCTCGCGCCTCAGATTGTGATGGGACATCGGCAAAACGTTCGGCGCGAATGCCGTCATGCGCGACGAGGATACGCTCGGCTTTTGCGCCACGTTCGATGAGGCCATCGGCGAGATGCTGCGTAATCGGTATCAACGTCCCGGCGCGTCGTGCCGCCATCGCTTGTAACCGACGCCCGACTCGTGAGCCATTCAAACGATGGACTTCATAGACGATGTGCTGCCGCGGCTTGATGAGGCTGGCGGCCAACACCACCCACAATTCGCGTGTGTAATAGAATTCAGCCCGCGTGACCAACAAACGCAAGAAGACAAATGCCACATACGTCAGCAGTTGTAGATGAAAGACGAAGTGCGAGAAAATATTGCTCTGATTAGGGACGAGTGGCATCAAGTCAATACATGGAATGCGCCGCACGACGAAATTATGGCGCACACCATAATGCGACCACACATCGTCGATATGTCGCAGCGCCGCCACATTGAAACGTCGCGCTGCCCACAACTCAACCGCAAGACCGAGATCGGCAAAGGCTTCACAATTTTGCACGATTTGCAGCCCGTGCGCTTTTTCAGTCGGCAGGCGCATATTCGCGAGATACAACAGCCGGGTCATGTAAATCGCTCCACACTATTCAATGTTCGGTTCGCCGGTTTTGAAGATGTTCATCAGCATTCGTGCCAAGCGTTGCAGACTGTGGTCGCGAACGACAATCATCCGTAACGCATCGCCGAGTTGTTTGCGTTCTTGCTCTGGCATCTGTGAGAGCGCGACGATACGTTGTGCGAGTGCGTCTGCATCGGGCGGCGTCAACAGCATCGCCCCCCACGTGCTGAGCATCTGTTGAAAGGCTTCGTTCGATGTAATGACGGGAACAGCGCAACTCATCGCTTCGAGCACAGCTTTGTCGATGCTGCCGGTCGCGCTCATATTGACAAACACATCGGCCTGATGATAAACCGGCGGCAAGTCTTGCAGCAGCACCGGCGGCACAAATTCAATCACAGCATCAAGTTGATAATCCACGACTCGTTGGCGCAGCATGGCCGCATAATCTTCATCATACGGATGCACATTGCCGACGAGTTTGACGTATAGGTTATCAATCGATTGTTCGTCGCGCAAAATCTTCACGGCGTCGATGATGGTTTCAATCCGCTTGATGGGTGACAACCGGCTGACACTCACGATTGTGAAGGGGCGATTTTCGCGAGGCGATTGTGCTGGCACGAAATGGTCGGTGTCGATGCCATGCCCGATGACGCGCACCTTGTCACTTTTAATGCGAAAACTTTCGGGCGAGGGCGTGACGACACGATAGGCGACTCGTTCGGCGAGGCGCAGTTTGACTGTCACCGATTTATGCGCATACCACAATACCGTCCGCACCCCATACCAATACAATAATGGCGCGGCCATGACGGCGAATAAGGGCTGCATGTGCGCAAAGCAAGCATCGTAATGATTGTCGCGCAGCAGGCGATTGAGCACGCGATAAAAGATGAAGAAACGCTTTGTTTTGCGATAGCCCTTCTCCCGCCCGACCGAGTAGACGCGCACATTCTCTGGCACGGCGATACGCCCGGCAGTCATCGTGATAACATCGATATAGTCGCAGTGCGCGGCCAATGCGCGAATCCATAATGTCGTGAAGCCATGCACTGGCGCGTCGGCATCGGTTGTCAGATTGAAGAGCAGCAAACGCATGATGAACTCACAAGCCGTGCTATAACACAGCGTTTGTCGTCGAGACTAGTTCGCCAATCCGACGTGCAATCATCAAGCCAATTCGATATGACATCTTTGCATCTTTCGTGGTCTCATAGCTTTTATTTTCACAGCGCAGGCATGTTAGGCAGCAACCGCGTATTGTCGTCATCTGAGGACAGTGCTATGCTAAGGTCTGTTGGTTTTATCACGCCATGCGGAAGCGATTATGCCGGAACAACATCCTGATATTTTGCTCATCGTCCTCGACACCTTGCGACGTGACAGACTTTCGACGTATGGTCATCATCGAGAGACATCCCCAGCTCTCGACGCATTCGCTGCCGACGCAACGCTTTTTGAACGCGCTGTCGCCCCAGCACAATGGACGATTCCCGCACACGCTTCTCTGTTCACCGGGCATTATCCGTCAACCCATCAGGTGGTACAGGGCTACGGGCGCCTTGCTGAACACTACCCGACACTGGCTGAAATATTGCGCGACGGAGGCTATCATACTATCGCCTTCTGCAACAATCCCCTTGTAGGTGTTTTGAACAACGGGTTACGACGCGGCTTCGATAAATTTTATAATTATAGCGGCACGGCGCCCCATCGCCCGGTTGACGAACAACGCAGCCACATCCGTCGTATTCTCGCACAGCAATGGCGGCAATTCGCCCGCAATGTCGAGAATCAGTTCGCCCATTCCGACACCATGTTCCGTATCTCGATGCACCCGTTTCTCGTGCCGATATGGACGCGCTTCACCAATTTCAAAGGACACACACAACGCTCTGTCGATGACTTGATCGACTATTGGGCGATGTATCATGCGGGCGATGCTGAAGAACCGCTCTTCACATTCGTCAATTTGATGGGGGCGCACCTACCCTACAAACCCCAACAGGATACCATCAATCGTCTCGCGCCGGAATTGCGCGACGACAAACGCGCTTACAACTTCATCCGTCGTTTTAACAGCGATGCCGCACGTTGGGCGAGTCCACTTGAGCGACCGTTTGAAGCATGGGAACGCGCCGCGTTGGACGGATTTTATGACGCCGAAATCGCGCAGCAAGATTATCATCTCGGACGATTATTGCAAGCGCTGAAAAAGTCCGGCAGGATGGACAATACGCTGATTATTATTGTAGCAGATCATGGCGAAGGACACGGCGACCACAATTACTTCGGGCATAGTTTCGTCGTCTATCAAGAACTTGTCCATGTGCCGCTCCTGATTCGCTTCCCAGAACAATTCCCGGTCGGCAAACGGGTGACGACCAATATCTCGACGCGGCGCATCTTTCATACCATTCTCGATGTCGCCGAGGTGCCGGCCCCATTCAACCCCAATGACCCCAATGGCGATGTGCAATCGTTGTCATTACAGATGGCCGTCAATGGCAATCTTGATTCCGAAAAAGACATCGCATTTTCCGAAGCATACCCGCCCGAAACATTTCTCCATGTCATCGCACACCGGCAACCCCATCTGATAGAGCCATTGCGTTTGCGGCAAATCCGGCGCGGCATTTATGATGGCGAGCATAAACTCGTCACCGTTGGGCAAGATGTCGAAGCGTTGTTCGATCTCAGCAACGATCCAACAGAAGTCAATAATATCGCCGATGCTCATCCGATTCGTGTGATGACAATGCGCCACAAAATTGACCAATTTGCCCACCATGTAGAGCGTTATCGCACAGACAGCGAACATCTTGACGAGGTGAGCGAAGAAGTCATCGACCAATTGCGTGCATTGGGTTATATCGAGTGAGCACAATGGCCGACGCGCAGCCTATGATGTAGGCGAGAGTTATTCGTGTCGCTCTATAACCTTTGGCGACTCAGGCCGTTCAATCAACCCTGATATTTATAGGCTTGCTTCGCCAAGTCATAAGCCAACGCATGGATCATTTCATAAGCGTCATCTTCATCAATGATATATCGCACGACCTGCCCGGCCAGCCAATTCGCGCTCACCCGTCGCCATACATCATGCCGCGACGGAATCGACAAAAAGGCGCGTGTATCATCATTGAAGCCCGCCAAATTATAAATACCGGCGGTTTCGACAACACGGTTGAAGAAACGCTCCATACCCAACACACTGTCGAAGAACCACCACGGCGGCCCCAACCACAACGCCGGATAATGCCCCGCGAGTGGGGCCAGTTCGCGGCTGTATGTCGTCTCGTCAAGGGTGAACACGATCAAATGCAGCGCAGTTGTGTTGCCGAATTGTTGTAAGAGCGGCTTCAGATTATGGGTGAACTCACTTGCAAGGGGGATGTCCGCCCCCATGTCGCGCCCAAAACGTTGAAAGATGAATGGATTGTGGTTGCGCTCACTACCGATATGCAACTGCATCACCAATCCATCTTCGACACTCATCCGCGCCATTTCAACCAACATGTGCCCGGTGAAGCGCCGTGCATCGT
>RFIA01000134.1 GCA_003695675.1 Chloroflexota bacterium | reverse complement strand
CTTCAGGGCATTGCACGCAATGCCCCAACAGCACGCAATGCCCCAACAGCACGCAATGCCCCAACAGCACGCAATGCCCCAACAGCACGCAATGCCCCAATAGAATGATTGCTCTGCTTTAGCGCGACTTGATTCCTCATCAATCAATGAAATGTCAACACAACCTAGCAACAAAACTGCCGCGTTGAATCTTTTCCGTTCTTGTCGCCGATGCGTCGTCGGCGTATATTTGCTCGACAAAGCATCTACTTGCGGCATGTTTCGCGTATCCTTATACAACAAGACACGACAGGAATAAAATAATGAACGGGAGGAATCGGATTGAGCGACGAAAAAGCGCTCATCGCCGCGTTGCAACGGGGTGAGCAAAGTGCATTGGCAACCGTGTTTGAATTGCACGCCGACAAGATTTATCGTCTCGCTGTCCGCTTGCTCAATGATGAACAGCAGGCAGATGGCGTGGTGCAAGACACATTCCTTGCGCTCATCGAGCATATTGACGATTTTGAAGGCCGCGCAAGTTTGGCAACATGGTTGTATCGCATCGCGTATAATGAATGTATGATGCGCTTGCGAAAGGCCAAACCTCAAGCCGACTTATACGATGATGACGATGATGTCATGCCGACTTGCTTCGTCGATTGGGAAAGCATCCCAGAATTGATTGTGACGAGCAACGAAGCGGTGGCACAAATGGAAGCGGCAATCGCGAAGTTGAGTCCGGGCTTGCGAGCCGTTTTTTTGCTGCGCGATGTCGAAGAGCTATCGATTCGCGAGACAGCAGAAAGTCTCGGCATCAGCGAGTCCGCCGTCAAAGTGCGGTTGCATCGCGCACGCTTGGCGCTGCGAGAGCAATTGGCGCATTATTTTGAAGAGCGTGTACTGGAGTGATGAGACATGAAATGTGAAGAATTGGTCGAATATGTTTCGGATTATATCGACAATAATTTGAGCGAGGAATTGTCTGAGGCAGCGCGTGAACATCTGGCGACGTGTGAAAATTGCCGCATTGTCCTCAATTCGACTCAGCAGATGATTTTATTGTATCGCGAACATGGGAAGGCGCAGCGCATCCCAAAGCAGCGGCAACAAGCCTTGTATGACGAATTGTCGGCAGCTTTTGCAAAACGCAATCTGAATCAGGACAAATAACGCTCAGATTCGATGTAACCTTTTACGATGTTTTGCATCCAAAGAGTGTATGACGATGAAACGAATACCTATCAGGAGGATGTAAAATGACTTGTAATGTCAGCAAAACCGATAAAGTTGTCCGTATCGTGTTGAGTCTTGGGTTGCTTGTGATTGGCGTATTGCTGCTGGGCGAGGTCGGTATTCTTGGCCTGATTATCCCGGTTGCGATTGGCGCTATCCTCACTGCGACAGTCGTCCTGAGTTGGTGCCCAATTTACGCTATTTTCGGCTGGTCAACCTGTGCAGCAGACGCACAGACAAATGCTTAAGCCTCCCCCTAATTGATGAGATCCGTCACGCACGCTGTATAACTAGCATGACGGTTCTCATCTCCTTTTCCACAACAAGCCATAGTATGATAAGTGTCGCATACAACCCAATATACAGGAGTGATTTGCCATGTTTCGTAATCGACTCAGTTATCTTCTTTTCATCATCCCACTGATTGCTGTTGGTATCTTAATCGCGCAATTCGTCGGCGCACAAGACGATGTGGACCCATTAGTGCAGCAGCGTCTCGGCCTCATCAACTTTCGTCCGATAGAAGATGTGATTGACGACGAATTCGTCGTGCAGAATTTCACGAGTGATGGCTTCGCGAGTCTGCCATTTGAGACGCAGATTCCGTTGGCTTGTACGATTGTGTGGGGTGACGCACCGGACAACTTCACCGAATTGTCGCTCGACCTCGATATGAACGGCGGCACGCATTCGGTACATAATCCACAACTGCGCAACCTTGAACCGGAGACGACGTATTACTTCCGTGTGCAAGGCGTCGCCGATGACGGCACGATGTATCTGTCGGATGTGATGGAATTCACCACGCCGGATTTCGCCGTCGAAGTCGAGACTCAAGCTGAAAGCGAAAACGTGAATCTCATCTCGTTGGAAAATGGTGCACAGATTGTCGGTGTCAGCAGTAATTTCGGCGGGCAAGACAACGACGGGACGTGGGGTATCTTCAGCGCACTTGACGGCAATCCGCGCACGGCGTGGTCAAGCGCCGGTGATGGCGATGACGCATGGTTCGAGGTCGAACTCGCGCAACGCTCACACATCGAACGTGTCGAATTTTGGACGCGCTTTATGAGCGATGGCACGGCGCGCATCACATCATTCCGGGTCATCGCCGATGATGGTGAAGTGCTCGGCCCGTTTGAATTGCCGGACGCCGACCAATCGTACAGCTTCGATGTCGATATTGAGGCAACAACCTTACGCTTCGAGGTCGAAAGCAGTACCGGCGGCAACACGGGCGCGGTCGAAGTCGCCGTCTACGGCACGCCCGTCGAATAATTCTCAACATTTTGAATTCGAGAGGACACGAAAGGACATGAAATTCATGTCCTTTTTTTGTTGATGGTAACTACTCAGCATACAAGCACGAATCGAACAAGATGACAAATGATTAAACCGCTAAGACGCCAAGAACAAAGACGCAATCTGAGTAGTTACGCATCAACTTGAAATGGCCTCATCACAGCGTTGATTCTCGCTGGTATAATCGGCGCATTTGACCGATGTATCTTTCAGCGAGAAGGTATGAACATCGACATCCAACGCACCCTGCCCGTCATCGTATCAATCATGATTATCATCGGGGTGGCGGTGCTGCGCAATTACTCGAAGACCTTAGCCGCCATCACCGCGACGATGCCGATTAATGTGCCGCTTGCGTTGTGGATTGTCTATAGCGGCGCCAACGGCGACCAACAAACATTGATTGAATTCAATCAGAATATGTTGCTGGGCATCATTCCATCGCTGGTATTTCTTGCTATCGCGTGGTGGGCAGCGCGCAGTGGCTGGTCGCTGCCGATGACACTCGGCGCGGGCTATGTTGGCTGGGCGGTCGG
>RFIA01000133.1 GCA_003695675.1 Chloroflexota bacterium | reverse complement strand
CACATCCGTATGAATTCCAATTGTATCTGGACAATTAACGCCTATATTGTGTAGAGTGTAAAAAGGGCGCAGGGGCTGCGCTCTTTTTGTTTTGATGAGTATGTGTTTAAGCATCAAAGAGGAAGCGAAGTATGACGCCGATTCGGATTAATCATGTCGCCATTGTCGTCCCTGATGTTGCGCAAGCGCTGCAATTTTGGCAAGACGCGCTCGGTATGACGGTATCGCATATCGAACGCAATGCACAAGAAGCCGTTGAAATTGCATTTTTGCCAGTTGGTGAAGGCGAGATTGAACTCATCGCGCCTATCACAGACGACAGCGGTGTCGCCCGTTATCTGGCGAAAAGTGGCGCGGGCTTGCATCATATCTGTCTTGAGGTTGCGGATATTGAAGCGAGTATGGCGCAAATCGCCAAGACCGGCGCTGAACTCATCAACGAGTCGCCACGCATTCGCGATGACGGTATCCGCTATGCGTTCGTGCATCCCAAAAGCACGGGCGGGGTTTTGCTCGAATTGTATCAATTGCCAACAGTGGCCAAACCTTAATTTCCCGGCAATGTTATCGGTTGCACGAAAAATATTTCATTGCTTTCGCCTTGCCGTGTATCAATGCCCGAAATCGCCTGTGTTGTCCCGAATTCATAAACGGCGACATAGACATCGTAGTCCCCGGCGGGTAGATTACCAATCGGTATGAGGGTGGATTCCCATTCGGAATCATAATCGCGCAGCATATAATCGACTTGTTCAACTTTGTTGCCGTCGCTGTTGAACATTTGGAATGAGACAGCATACGTGTCCGGGGGCACATCTTCAGCAACCGACCACTCGGCGACAACAGCCAGCTTTTCGGCGACATCGGTGGAGAAAATGACCTCGTTGAGTGTAATGTCTTCGTCAAACTGAATAAGGGGACTGTCCACCACTGGCACTGCTTCGGCAACACAATCAAGGCCGCTTCGCACATATTGCTCGATATACAAGTCGTTCGTCATCACAGCGTGGGCGCACAAATCGTAGAGTGGACTCAATGCGTCTTGCACGATGGCGACGGTCTCGGTCGAGTCAAGCGGCGAATAAGCCAGCCAGACTTCTTGTCGCGCACCGATGCCGATCAAAACACTGTCGCTAATTTCATCCGGCGGGCGTTGGTCAGCAACATCGACAAAGAACGATTCAATGTGCTTTGCTTTCAAGTCCGAAAAATAATAAGCGCCAAGCCCACGATATTCGTCGAATTTAGGCAGTTCAATTTCCTTAGTGGCGTAGAGTAGAATGCTGCCCGGTTGTGCCCGTTGTTCAATTTCGTGTGCGACACGATGTAGCGGCAAATTCGGACCGATAAATTGAGCGGTCAAAATTTCATCGGTCATGTTCGTGGTATCTTTGAACGATGCTGTCGCTGCTGTTGTGCCCCATAAAATCAGGGCGACAAGCGGCACATAGCGCCAGCGTTCAAGCTGCGAGATGCCGAGCGCGACCATCAAAGCGATTAGTGGCCACAACGGTAACAAATAACGCGAGCGTCGTGGCGGGATAAAGGTCGCAATCTGATTGGCGACCAAGATGGCGAGAACGGTTATCACGACGATGAACCACAGCATTTTTAGATTGCGATTCGATTGTCCTAACGCTTTTGGCAGTGTGATGATTGTCAATGCGCCGACAATCATAAGTAGGGCGGGTGAGCCGTTGGAAAACAGGTCAATGATTTGATATGTGAGTTCAAAAGCATTGAGCGAGCCTCGTGTTGAAGCATGTTGCACATGACCAAGACTGTTGAATTTTTCGAGGCCAATCGCGGCGAAAAATGGCAAGAATAACAAACCGGCGGCGCCCATCGCCAGCGAGACATAAACCCAACGCTTCGTCTTCGGCACAAAGATGAGATGATAGAGCGCGATGGCGCCGAGTGGAAACAACGCTGTGAAGTGGGTGTAAACCGAAGCGAGCGTCGCCAAAAACAAACTAATCCAAAAAATCGGCTGCGGCTGTTGCGTGGTTGTGATACTACGCCAGTATAACCACAGTACCAATGCCGTCAGCAGCACGACAAGCGAATACATGCGCAATTCGTGCAGATAGAAGATGAGAAAACTCGATACGCTCATCGCGAATGCGGCATAAAATCCGGCACGTCGTGAAAGCATGTCGTGCCCTAGACGATACGTCAACGCGACGGCCAGTATCCCGGCGTATAGAGAAAAGACCCGCAGCGCCGGCGCAGACCAGCCGACGAGCGAACCCCAAAAATTGATCAGCACAAAATAACCGGGGGTGTGCGCTGGGCTTAATTCGCGCACCGAGTGCCACACATCAATTGGCGATTGCCCGCCTTCACCAAGACCGACGTGCGCCAGTGTGATAAGCTCCGGGATGCGCACAGCGTCGCCGTTTAACATCACGCCAGCACGCCATGTGACGATGAGCAATAATGGAATGAGTAGGATCCACGTATATTTTTCGTAGCGAGAAAGCGTCATCCAAAGTCCTCAAACAAAAACATCAAAATAGGTTATCTACTGCCGATAGTGATCGTTTCAACAGGGAAAAAATCTGTGATGCGCTCACCGGCAGCATTCACACCCATGAGCTTCTCACCCGTTTGCCATGCGTAAACTGCAACCATCAGCCTATACTCACCGGGCGGTAAGCCCTCTATTGGTAACGATGTGGTTGTCCAGCGAAATGATTCTGACGGCAAGCCATCATCAGACTGTGCGACTTTGTCGCCATGTTCATCGAATAATTGAAACGAGTATGAATAGGTCTCCGGCGGCACATCAGTGCCAATCGACCAGCCAGCCAGCAATTGTACCGACTCCAATTGTGACGCGAGCACAACATCATACAACACGATTGCTTCATCAAATTCAACGACCGCATGTTCGACATCAGGACGCACATCACACGAAAATCCTTGCCGGATATATGACGTAATCCGCAGTTGTGTCGTGTTGTAAATTGCCGGGCACGCCGCATAATTTTCGCGCAATGTCGTGTCGATTGCCGTCTCCATATCTGGATCGCTGCCGGGTACATACGCTAACCAGATACGCAAGCGATTTGCGGCAACCTGTCGGAGTAAGCGGGTAGCATCTTCAAGCGCGATGCCACCGGGCGCTTTGAAGAACATATCATCAACGCCGTTTGCAATCATTTCACGAAAATAATAATCGCCGACAAAGCGTGTTTCGTCCCAGAAGTCAGTCGCGACAAGTTTGTCATTTATATGAATTAATAAATCGCCACGTTGGGCAACATCTTCCAATTCTCGTGCGACAAGGTGATAAGGCAAGAGCGAATTTTCGCTGCGTGGTTGGATGATAGACAAGTCCAGTGTGATCCCTGTGAACAGCCATACGCCAAATATGATAGGCGTCGCTAAATAGTGATAACGCGGACGCAATTGCACGATGCCCAGCCCGACAATTAAGGCGAGTAGCGGCCATAGCGGAAGTAAATAACGCATACGACGCAACGGAATAAAATTTGCAACCGCGTTGGACACGATTGCGGCCAGCAACGCCGCCAAGAGCCATATCCACGTTTGTTTCGCGCCGCGCTGTGTCGTTAGCCATGCAATCGCGGCCAATATTGCTATGATGACGAATATGATGGCCACATTGTTGCTGAACAGAGCCACCATACGTTCGACGAGGGCAAACGGATGAAGCACGTCGGTCGATGAATGATGGTTGCTTTTAGATACATCTTGGAAGCGCCTCAGCGTCACCGGTAGCCACGGCAAAAATGTCGTGCCTGCGAACCCCATCACAATAAGGACTGACCACCAGCGCCGGGTTTTGGCGATAAACAAGAAATGGTAGATGCCGATTGCAGCGAGGGGGAATATTGCAGTCAGATGTGTATAGATGAGCATCACTGTGCTCAAAAATAACGCGCCCCACTCATACCAACGGGGGGCATGTTGTCTACTCACGATGCGATGATAAATCCAAAATTCAAACGCCGTCGTTGCAACGACCAGCGAATACATCCGCAGCTCGTGCAGATAAAATGTCAAAAAGCCGGAGAGCGCAAGCGCCACCGCCGCATACAATCCAATCTGCGGCGAGAGCGTGTCTCGTCCAAGCCGATACGTCCACGCGAGGGCGATAATACCAGCGAATAGCGAGAAGGCGCGCAACATTGCTGGCGACCAACCGACCAGTATACCCCAAGCATCCAACAAGAAAAAATAACCGGGAACATGTGCGGGGCTGACAATTCGCACATGATTCCAAACATCACCCGGCGAAACCGGGCCATCGCCAAAACCGACATGTGCCAACGAAATCAATTCTGGATTGCGAACCGAGTCCGCATCCAACTGAGCGCTGCCGCGCCATGTCGCGAATAACAATATCGGAATGAGCAGCAGCCACAGCCATTGTTGATGGCGAAAGTGATGATAAGGTTGTGTATCAATGATTTTGTCAATGATCGACATCAAGTGACGTTGCTTTCAAGCGTCAAATCGCGTTGTTTGTTTCGGCGTTGATTGCGCAACGTGTTGCTGAAATCGCCCAATAATTGCCAGATTGTCTTGAGCTGAACCAACAGGGCGAGTGGCGCCACGACGAACCACACCAAACGGCCGTTGATTAATCCATACGTTCCGAAGAGGTTGCGCACGAATATATCTTGATACCACAAGAATGCACCGACAGCAACGAGCAGCAATGATGCAGCCACCAACACCTGTGAGGATACACGTTCAAGATTGAACAGATTGTGTGGTCGATAACGCCGACTGCGTTGATAGAGCGCTTGCCAATCTACAAACAGAATATAGGTGATAATCATCGGTGTGAAGACGACATTGAGGAAAAAGACGTTGAAAGCGTGGAAAACGAGCGAGGTAGAAACGAACAGTGTCCGCCATCTTCGATTAATCCACGCCAGTGGGTAAAAGAGTTCAAACGTGAGCGGGATAAAACGCAGCGGCACATAAATCAAGGGCGTGGCCGCAATAATCGGATTGAGAACATTCGGGAAGCGATTCATCTGCTCCGCTCGCACATTGTGACTCAGCAGCAGATTCGAGATCAATTGCGAGTCGCTGAGCCATTGCCCCTTGATGAGTTTGAGATACCCAGAGCTGAAGAACAACACACCGAGCAAAATAATTGTGGCGTGCATCGGCCACGCATAACGCCACGAGGCTTCGTTTGGCGAAACCGATGGTTCGCCTCGCCGCCGCCGCAGATAAGCATCGAGCGAGTAATTGCTGCCCCAGCGAGAAAAAATCATGATGGCTGGGATGTAAATCGTGAGGAACAAATCAGAATGGGAGATTTTCCCGAAGCTCATCCGAAAGGCGCCGAGCGTCAAACCGGCGGCGAAGACGACGATGGTCGCGGTGCGGACGCGATACCCAATCAACAACAGAAACAGCCCGATGACGAGGCCGACCTCAATGATGCGGAAGAACTCTGGGCTAGGACGTGTCGTCAACCATGTCATCGTCCGTACCGGCACCCACACGTCATCTGGCAACAAACCGAGTTCGTCGTGATAACGGTCGTGAATAACCCATAGATAAAAGAGAACATAGACGATACGGTAAAGGCTCATCCGCCCGGCGGCATTTTCAACCGGCGCAGTCAGCCAACGATCAATACGATGATTGATGGAATCAAGGATATGCACTAGCTTTCCCCTCCCGCGATGACTTCAATTGTCGTCAGATAAGCGAGTGACCCATGCGGCGAACCGTCGGGATATGTGACCGGGAGATTCTCGACCGTATCGAAATCATAGAGGCCGACCAACAAATTATAATTTCCCGTTTCGAGATCACATGGGATCGGGACGAAGCGGCGGTCGAGTGCTTCATGACCGGGCGGCCATGTTGTCGGCAAATCGTCGGCGATGGTGCTGTCGCTCTGTGCGCGCCCGATTCCGGTTTCATCTGCCAACACAATCGTGATGTGATAATCTTTGGCCGGTGTTTCGACGGCAGACCACCAACTGCGGACATACAAGTCTTCACACTGCGCAACCTGCGTGCCATTTGGCAGGCCGAAGCCCAACAAAGCGAGCGAGTCGCCGAAATCATAATCGGGGTCGCGGTCGGGCGGTTGCAAGCCGTCGGCATAATACGCAGTCTCAAATTGACCGAGCAAAATTTCTTCATCGGGCTGCTCGTATTCAAAGGGCGGGAAGTCCGTCGCATCAAAGTCTTGCCAACGCAAACGCCAAAACTGAATCTCAGCCGGCTCAATGCCGGGCAACGCCGTCTTCACACGGTCGATGAGATGAATGCGGTAGATTTCTTGATTGGCGATTGACTCGGCTTCGTTGCTGGCTTCTTGGAAGGCGCGGTTAATCACGAGTGTGCCTGTTCCGTTCGCCGAACCGAGCGTCGTGTACAAGTCGTTGGGGAAAAGGCGATGGATGTTTCCTTGCGTATCGACGATGCGCAATTCAATCTCGCTGGCACTTGAACCGGGGCCCTTGATATTCGTCGCATAAACACTCAGACGAGTCAACGGCCACACCTCTGGCCCGCGAATGAAAAATAAATGCACGAGTAAACTAGCCGAAACAATCAACAACGCAAATTTTAAGCCGAGCAAAAAACGCCGGTCTGCATGAGAAATTTGTTCCATAAATGATAATTATCCTTGACCTGCGCAGCAAGATGCGCCTCAGTATACATCTCTGGTAGATGTCTGACAATTACAATCATGCTGTTTATTGCTGCTGTTCGTCACATATCGCGCACGGCCTGTTTATGATATTGTCATCGGATTATAATATGGCGCTGCAATCGATATGGTGTAGACAGAATGCACACAAAATATCTATGGGGATGGCTCATCCCGTTGTTGTTGTTGACAACATTATTCGGCGCAATCGGCGCCGACGCCGAAAATTTGCGCCTCGATGAATATACGACGCTGGCACATGTCGGCTTCGGCGAAGGGGCGGTGTCGTTCGCACATATCTGGCAATCGGTGGAAGAAAACAGCCCGGCGCATCCTCCCGGTTATTTTTTCTTGTTGGATGCTTGGGGTATACTGGTCGGTTGGTCACCGGCGACACTGCGCCTGTTGTCGTTGCTGGCCGGGTTGCTCGCCGTTGCGTGGACGTATCGTCTTGGCAAAGACCTGTTTTCGCCGTATGTGGGCTTATATGCCGCGATTGCACTCGGCACGTCGGGATTCCTTTCGCTTTATCTGCACATATTGCGGATGTATACCTTCCTTGTGATGTGGACGGCGTTTGTTTTATGGCTTTATCTGCGCATTGTGCAGCGGCGGCGTGAACCGCCTTGGTATGAGTGGCTGCTGCTCTTCGGCGGGACTCTTGCGTTGGTTTACACGCATTACACATCGATTATCCCCCTAACGACGATAGCCATTTATCATTTCGTTGCTGTGGCGAAATCAAAGCGATGGTTTTATGTCGCGCTAACGATGGGATTCGCTGGCGTGTTGTTTTTGCCGTGGCTAGAGACAGCCGTCAGAAAATTCAACAATGTGGCGAGTGAATATCATCGCCTGACCTCAATTGCACTGTCACCACCCGATCTACTTCTCTTAACGGGCGAGTTGTTCAGCAATCAGAATGTGATCCTTCTGGCGATTGTCAGCGTATTCGCTTTGTGGGCGCTGTTGGTAAAGCAACATCGTGCGCAGCACTTGTGGTTGTTGATGTTCATCGCGCTGGGGGTGACGATTATCCTCAATGAGGCCGCGACCTTCATCCCCGAAGAACGTTCGCGATATTTATTGGCGTTGTGGCCGGTACTCGCGCTGGCCATTGGACTCGGCATGGCTCAGATGATGCGTTGGCGTTATCTGTCGCTGATTGCAATCGTGGCTTGGATTATCTTCGGCGTCGATGACAGCATCGACCGTCTTCACGCTTCGATGAATCGGCATTTGCCGTTGCATATTTTGGCGCGTGAATTGTCCGATGTGACGCAGCGTGGTGATCTCGTGTTCTTCATTACGAGCCAAAATGTCGATACGAAATTCCGCGATGTGAAAGGCTTGATTAGCGATTATTATCTGCAACCGGTGGCGGCGCGGGGTGTCAAGTATGACCTCATTCGAGTGCCTGACCCGCGCGAGGTCGCGCGTTTCATCAGCGATGTGCAGCACAAACTCGACGAGAATTTGACGGTGTGGGTTGCCTATCGCCCGGATGATGACCATGATCGTCTCGCGCTTTTGCAGCAACTTTTGGCACGCGATTACGCGTATTGCGAACGTGTCCACGATGAATCGTCGTTGCGTATCGACCGTTATATTCGACGGCCATTCGCTTGCGATGTGGACATTGCGCCCGACGCATCGCTTGTCAATTTCGATGACTCGATTGTGTTGAATGATCTCGCGGTGATGTCTGACGGAGAGGCTTTGACACTGATGGCCGGTTGGTCGATTGCGCCCAACGTCCCGCCGGAAACATACTCGGTCACATTTCAACTGCTCGACAGCGCTGGCAACAATGTCGCTCAATTTGACGATGGGTTGCCCCATGCAGCCTTCAAGTGGGACGAGGCTGTCATCCCGATTGATGATTTGCCGGCGGGGGATTATCAATTGATGACTGCTGTTTACAATTGGCGTACTAGTGAGCGCCTCACCGGGACAATCAGCACAACAGGCATGACAACCACCTTCTTCCCACTCGATACCCTCCACATCACGGGCGACGATTAAAATGCCCGTGCGTAAGCCCTATGTGTTATACTGTCGTTCTTGGCAGGCGAGTTATAGAGGTGAACGGATGGGACGAAAATTACGAACAGGCGACCCATGGATGCCCGGCTTTCGTTATGGCGCGTTGTTGCCGCCGTTGTCGCTCAATCTGATTGTTCGCGATACCGAACAGGCTGCGAATTTTTATCGCGCTGTCTTTGAAGCCGAAGTGCATTATCAAGACATTGACTTCGCAGCCGTGCGAGTCGGCCCGGCAGAAGTCATGCTCCATGCCGACCACACGCACGAAGACCATCCATGGCACGAACAGCTTGCTTCGGGCGCTGTGCGCGGTCTCGGCGCTCAAATACGCTTGCTTGGCATCGACCCGGATGCTGTTGAGCAACGCGCCCGCGAACATCAAGCGCAGGTCGTCAAACCGGCGACGGACAAAGGACACGGTTGGCGCGAAGTCCTCGTGCGCGACCCAGACGGTTACGAGTGGGCGGTCGGCGTCCTCATCCCACCGGCGAAAGGGCCTTTTGGGCCGACCAAAAGTTGACATTACACAAACACTACGGTTTCATGACATCGCTCGTCCGGTTGATGGTTTGTGTTTTTATCGTGGGGTTAGTTGTCCTTCGCACGATTCCATCCCGCGCGCAGGAGGGCGCTTGCGACACCGACATCGATATTTCGCTGCAATTTGAAGCCGTTCAAAGTGTCTGCCGCCGTTCAGGGAATCAGATTTGTTATGGCGCGGGCGTCGTCACCGTGCAATCGTTGCCGGGATTTCCGGTTGATGAATTTGAGCAGCCGGGGCAACATATCGATGTCGCCGCGCTTGAGCGCCTCAATCTTCGACCGGCATCGGTGGCGGTCGCCCACATTCGCGGCGATTTGCCCGCGCTGCCACACGATCAATATACGACGCTCGTTTTCTTCGGTTCGCTTGAAGTTGACAATGTTGTTGAGACTCCGACATTCATCACAGCGGTCGCCCGCCGAGATTTGAATGTGAGGGTGGGGCCGTCCCTCGATGCGGCTCTATTGCGCGGCCTCGTCGCAGGGCAGCGTATCACAGTGACGGGGCGCAATGCTGACGATTCATGGGTGCGCATTCGCCTCCCGACGCGGCGCGGCGGTGCCGGTTGGGTTTTTGCGGACAATCTCGCATTCAGGGGCGATCTTGCAACGCTGCATGTTGTCACATCCAACATGTTCGACACATCCGGTTTTGTGCCGTTGCAGCGCTTCAATTTCCACAACACAGCCGGAAATCGCTGTGAGCCTGTAACCAACGGCGGCGTCATCATCCAAACGCCGCGAGTGACGGGTTGGACGCGATGGCTCATCAATGATGTGTGGCTTGAACTTTTCTCGGCGACCGTCGTGCTGCGACAATCTGACGATGCGATGATGACGATCAGCGTGTTGGACGGCCTCGCCCGTGTCGAACTTCCGAATGTGTCGCAATTGATTCCAATGGGCGCATCAGTCAACGTCTTGTTTGATGGCGCGTTCGCCACGCCGTTGGCATTGTCTCCAGCGCAAATGGTTGACCCCAATCAATTTGCGAATGTCCCCCTCGCTATACTTGATCGCGATGTGGCGATGGTCATCGCTGGAAATGAAGCAATCGATAGGCGACAAGTGCCGCAACCGGGCGAGTGGTTGCTGACCTTCGGCAATAACGTCCTAAGCTGCGCGGATGGATTCGTCGCACTCGAAGATACGCCATTTGACGACAGCGTCTATCTAGTTGAACTTGCCGCACAAGATCATATCTCGTGGCGGATTCCGTCCGGCGGGGCGATTTTGTCGTTGCATGCGCAGGGAATGTATCAGGCGGAAGTCGTCAATTCCGACGACTCAATCACACAAATAATGTGGTGGGTCGGCGATGCGGCACACATTGCCGGGGAATGGCGACGCGAATCGGTCGATGGTTGCGTGTCCTCCGCGCCATTTGCGATGCGCCTCGTCAACACACCATAGCATAATTGATAAGGTGGTGTTATCTTCTCGTGTTTGGAAACCGAAGTGTTCCCACTTTATGGAGGTCGTCCTCTGAAAACAGAACGGATTCAATCGCTAAGACGCCAAGAGCACCAAGAAAAAACGAAACGATTCACCGTAGGGATCGCCGCGCCACAGAGAAAATCCGTTGAGACAGAGCACACTCCGCCCTGTGTGCAATGCCCCCGCAACATTTTCGTTCCTTTAAGGCAGCGCGGAGCAGCATGGGCGTCTCCTATCTTAATGCGCCTATGCGTCGTTCTCGCGCTCATATTCGCTTTGATGCCATCGATGGTCGCCGCGCAACAAGATGATGCGGTATGCCGTGCTGCATTTCAATCGAGTGTGCAAAGTGCTGCATCCGCCTGCGCGTCCCTCGATGAGGGGCAGGTTTGTCTCGCAAGCGGGGTGGCGCAGAGCACCGCTTTTCCCGACGAGGCAATTTCGTTCGTGCAACCGGGCGATGTTGCCGCTGCGTCCGCGATACAAGCCGTCACATTGTCTGCATCGAATGGCGACGATGAAGCCGGTATCATCATCACGCGCATCCGTGCTGACCTCCCCGCCGGGCAAACCGCACAGTTGATTTTCTTCGGCGACATCGTGCTTGAAAATCTTGCGACACCGCCGCTCACGATTCCCGGTCGTGTCGTCGCCGGCGCCAACATTCGCGATTTGCCAAGTGCCCAAGCTGCGTTGCTTGGCTCGACGGCGGCGGGCAGCATCGTCAACATCGACGGTCATCTCCCCGACAATTCATGGTATCGCATCGTGCTTGAAGATGATGTGCGCGGTTGGATATTCGGCGAGATCATCGACATTCAGGGCGATTTGACTCTCGTTGAGACGGTTGAACTCTTCGACGGATTCCCGGCGCCGCCTACACAGGGGAGTCCCTTGCGTGCGTTTCGCTTTGGCAGCGTGGGCGATGATGGGCTGTGTTCGCCAACATCAAAGGGCGGCTTGCTCGTGCAGATACCGCAAGGGATCGGCGAGGCGACTTTGCAAGTCAACGGCACACAAGTGCAATTGACCTCGACAATATTTCTGCAAGCCGAAGCCGGTGGTATGTTGACGATGAATGTCATCGAGGGACTAGGGCGCTTGTCGGCGAACGATGTCACTCGCGTTGTGCCGACCGGCGCACGAACCCAGATTCCGCTCGACGCCAATCTGATGGCGAGCGGCCAACCATCGCCACCTGAGCCGTACAATGCGGATGATGTCGCCGTGCTGCCGCTTGCACTGCTCGACCGGCCGCTAACACCGCCGCCGCCAGTCCATGCCGATGTGCTCAATTCGACGCTCGGTGTGCCGCCTGCGGGTATGTGGAATGCCGTCTATAATCTAGCAACCTTGACATGCCCTGACGGATTCACATCACCCGTTGATTCTTCAGAAAATAACGGTCTCCACACATTGACCGTTGAAGCCGGTGGCGATGAACTCGTCATCACCGATACGCGGGGCGATATGCGTCATTTCACTCGCGACGACGAAACGGGTTATAGAAGCATGTTCAGTCGTGTCATCGCGGGCGAGGCCGTCCCGCACGAAATTCGCTTGCGGTTATCCGCACCGGGTATCATCGAAGGCGAGCAAATGCTCTCGCTTGAGGATGGCTGCGTCATCACGCTTCCATTTCAGATGACATTCGCGGGGGAATAATGTCCCATCCGTGGGGGATTTTGTGCTTTTGGGCGGCATCTGCCGTTATACTGAGATAATACAATCAGTGGAGGGGACTCACGATGGCGACAAAAGAAAAATTTCTCGAAGCACGGCAATTGATTGATGCTGAGCAATATGACGAGGCGCGGCGCATTCTCGCGACGATTGAGCATCCGCGAGCGCGCGAATGGGAAGCCAAGCTCGACGGTATGGCGGCAAAACGCGCCAACGTTACCAATACTGTGCAGGAAAAACCCAAACGCACCGCACTTTCAGCGAGTGGTTATTATCAATACCCATTGCACATGCGCTTCAAGATTGTCGCGCTCGCGCCACAGATTTACATCACCGATGCGACCGGTCGCGAAGTCGTCTATGTGCGGCAGAAGATACTCAAGCTCAAAGAGGATGTGCGCATTTTCTCCGACTCGTCGAAGCGCGAAGAGATTTTTCGCATCAATGCCGACCGCATCATCGATTGGTCGGCGGCCTATCACTTCACCGACAGCCGCACCGAGCGCTCACTCGGTTCGATTAAACGCAAGGGATGGCGTTCGTTGTGGCGCACAACATACGCGATTTTCGACCCGCATGAACAACAAACCCATCATCTGAAAGAGGACAATCCGTGGGTGAAGGTTGCTGACGCCATTTTCACACAGATTCCACTAGTGGGGATGGCGGCGGGTTATGTCTTCCATCCGTCGTGGACAATTTATCGGGGCGTTGACCGTGAGGATGAACGCAACCCGGTGATGCAGTTGTGTAAGAAACCCTCATTTTTTGAGCGCAGCTTTGCAATCGAAAAACTCGACCCCAATATGACTCCAGAAGAAGAGCAGCGCCTCCTCCTCAGCTTCATGATGATGGTGCAACTCGAACGCGGTCGTGGATAATACCCATCGAAATCGTCAAGGGGCGGCTCAGCGAGTCGCCTTCATAACATCAACGCGACCGTTGCAATAAAGATGGCGACTCGATAGTGTGCGATGGCAGGCATCCATCCTAGCTTTTATAGCGCAATGATTCTTTCGGCTTCGCGCAAGCCAGAGAGATAGGCTCCATGCACTGTCGCAGCGAAGCGACGGTTGGTCGCCTCCCCAGCAAAGAACAACGTCTCGTTGACCGGTTCGGCCAGCGCATCAAGATCGCGTGGTGTCGCACCAACTGGGATGAAAGCGTATGAGCCACCGGCAAAGGGGTCGTGCCCCCAACGCGAGACCAATACGCCATCTGGGTCGGGGATTGTATTATCAAAAATCGTGCGCAGCACTTGCATAGCCTGTGCTACCACCTGTTCATCCGGCATACCTTCAAGCGCCGCCGAAAAGCGCCCGGCGACAAAACCAATCAACAAATTGGCATTGCTGAAGCGCCGCGCATTCATAAATTGTGGGAACTCGCCAGCCCTCTGCGAAATATAACTGATGAAATGTGGATCGTTCGGCCAGAATTGTTGTGGGAAGCGCAGCGCAACTTTGTTGAGCCGCCCCATTTGTAGGCGATTGATGGCTGCTTGCTTGAAGTCCGGCAAGGGGGGCGCGAATGTGACCCTCCTAGATTTGAGAACGCCAAGTGGCAGGGTGATGAGTGCGCCTTCGCCCTCAAAGACATCGCTATCGGTCGTTACGCGGACGCCGAAATCGCCATATTCGATCAAACGCACGGGTTGATTGAGGCGAATATCGAGGCCTTTTGCCAGTTCATCTACAATTTGATCATACCCACCGGGGAACAAACGACTATCGCCACCGAAGTCATCACCAGAATCGACATAGAATAATGAAAGATCATCAATGCTTGCAGCATAATCCAATTCGATGAGTGTGGCCAACGCCCAGCGCTGCGCCGGTGACACCGGTTCGCCTTCGGTGATGATGCGCACAGCCCGCCCGATAGAAATGTCGTCATCAAGCGCTTCCGCCAATTCCTCGGCTAGTTCCAAGAATTCTTCAAATTCATTCTCAAGTTGACTAAGTTCAGCATTACTCGCGCGGCTGCCATCCGGTCGATACACATCAATCGCATCAAAATTGGTGCGAAATGTTTCGATACCAAACGCATTGGTAAGTTCTGTTATCGGATTATTATTGACGCCCTGTATCCATGACGCGCCAAGATCAACCGGTATGCCAAGCGAACGATTTGTCCAGATACGCCCGCCGATACGCTCTCGTGCTTCAAGCACGGTGATGTCAAAGCCAGCATTTTGCAGCGCTCGTGCGGCAGTTATCCCAGCGATTCCTGCACCGATAATGAGTCCCTTGATACCCTGCCTCCGCCGAGTATGCGATACATGCCCCATCAACAGCCCCGAAAGCGATGCCGCCAAACTCATTCGCAAAAAATGTCGCCGATTCATCTTTCCTCCTGTCCCTACGACTGTGTTTTTGCTTCACCGGGAAACGTACCCAAACGAGACTATCTCAACCCGACAGAATGCCGAGCACAAGCACGAGCAGCGCCGTCAGGACAATGAATGCCACCACCGACAAACCGACTAAAATTAAAATCGCTTTCCGCGACATGGATACTCCAATCCTTTTCAAAATGTATGGGTTGATAGGCCTCTCTATGCTGGTCAAATTCTCATGCTGTCTCGGCTGAGGTTCCCTTAATTATAGCTGGTAACGAACATTGCTTGAAATGGCATATTATCATTGCTACCTTGATACGATAATGCCTGCGCAAATGTCTGTGCTGAAAAGCGCATATATTCCTCTTTGTTCGGATCATGAACAATAATATAGAGCTTGTTTTTTACAATTTCATAACCAACAGCAACGAGAAAATGTCCATATTTTTGTCCAGGATTGAGGTGATGGTAATAGACCAGCGAGAAAACAGGATTGCCTTTTGTTAATTCGGTCAAGATGTCTGAAAGATGTGTTGGTCTCCTGTGTTCCGCAGAATGATTATATGCCTTGATGCCTCGGATATTGTCTGCAAAATGGGTAAACCCTTTATGTTTGATTCCAGCCCTGTGCATGAATTCAGAGACCGTTGTGCTGACACCTGCATGTTCCAGCATCATACAGGACGAAGCTGGCCCACAATCATTTGGTGACAAAGCGCTGCTGCCGTCATTCTGACTATGATAAGTGATTTTCAAGATGGCCTTTGTCTTGTTATCGAAATCGTGAAATTTGAATACGTCTTCTCTCACCCAAAAGACGTCATCAGCAGAATCACTCTCGAGCGGTAAAAAACCATACCACTTCCCATCATGCTCTTTGCGAATATCTGCATTATATGTAACCAATTCGCCTAAAGTCGATAATTTCCCAACAACAGAGGAATTAGAATCTGTTGAAGGCTGTTTGCGTTTATTAGTCACCCCACTTGATTTAGCGTTATTTGAATTAACCCACACGAATGACAAAATAT
>RFIA01000132.1 GCA_003695675.1 Chloroflexota bacterium | reverse complement strand
TTTCAAATGATCGCCATTCACCATTCTCAAGGTAATATTCGTTTGCTCTCTTATCATAAATGAAAACCCCTTCTTGAGCACCAAGATAATCGATTTCAGCTTTGCCATGCCGAATTCGTTTCAAGTCATTACTGCCTTGCTCAAACATATCATCAATAACGTCGGAGTGAATAGCCCAGACAGCTATTTTCTTAGCGTCTTTGTCTATTAAACTAGCAGCGAAAAAGGCTGCAATAAGTGGGTTCCGAGTCCAATCTAACAGACGTGTCGGGATTCCATGATCCTGCGCTAAGGCGAATTCAGGGACAATTACATTAGGCCCCTTCAAAGTGTCTGACAATCTGGTCAGGAAGTTTTCTATTTTTTGTTGCCTTGAAAATAACTTGTGTTGCCGAATTTCCCAAGCTTGAAAAACGCCATTCACTACCGCTCCACCGAGCGGTGCAGGCATTTTGTGTCCCACACTGTCAGCTAGTTCAACGAATTCTGCGACTATATCGATCTCGGTTGCGATTTGGAGCAAGCTATCCAGCAGGCGATTCCAGTTATCGAGTATAATCTGCCAATCATCTCTAGATTGCGGAGGAGGTAATCTTTCATGCCAATATACGAGAGATTCTTTCAGATCAGAACGACGCTTATCTTTAAATTGCTGAAGCCATGCTTGCCCTTCTCCAGTTTTTCTATGAGCACTTGGGCGTAACGACCAGCAAGCATTAGCCTGACCGCGAAACAACCATGGCGAGATAAATTCACCTTTCGGAAGCCATCCGCGCTTGTGATTACCGATGTCGAGAGCATCAAGAAAATCCCTGACATCAGTATAATCCTCACTTGGCCAATCTGATTCGCAATTCATAGGGGATGTATTTGTCATAACGTCACAGTATCACGATAGATAATGCTCACATATCTTTATGATACCGTGATCGTGTGCCAGATGACAAATCGAATTGCAGCGTTTTTATTAATCCAACAGAGCATAAATATTTTCCCGAATGTCGTCGAGAATTTCATCCGGTAAGCGGGTGATGAACTCGACTTGCCGCGCTTGCCAATCAATACTATGAACATGATTCGACAATACGACGCCATGTACATCCAGTCCATCGGGGATGTGGACATCAAACGGATAATTTTTATCCTGCGATGTGATGGGGCAAACAATCGCGAGGCCGACCTTTTGATTGTAATCTTGCGGTGTTAAGATCACTACCGGGCGACGACCCGCCTGCTCATGACCGGTGCGAGGATTCAAATTCACCCAGACGACATCGCCACGCGCCGGTGTGTAAGCCATCACCACATCTCTTTTCCAACTGCGTCTCCCCAATCGAATTCACCATACGGGTCTTTGCCGTCAACCTGTGCCAGCAATTCGTCGAGCTTACGCCGTCGTCGCCGGTAACCGCCCCGGTCAACTTTGACGCGGATAGAATAGCCGTGCTTCCGAAGATATTCTTCAATCGCTTCGCGGGCGATGTCACTTGCGTAGACGGTTTGCTCAGTATCTTTGGCACGCGCCGTGGCAATTTGGTCGAGAATTTTCCGCACTTCGTCTGGCAATACGAGACTGAACTTGCTGCTCCGCACCCTTACGACTCCTGAATGTTTATCATCAGCAGATGCTGTCAGTATACGCTGTTGTTTCTCATTCAACAAGAAAAATGGTACACAAAACACAAAGAGGGCATTGCGTGCAATGCCCCAACGAAATCGTCTATACTTTTGCGCGCTTTGCGCCCTAGCGCTTCAGAAGTTTACGCATCCTCGGCGAGGCGGAAGCCTTTGAATTGCCAGCGCTTGTCGGATTGGAAGAAGTTGCGATAGGTGATGCGGATGTGATTGCGCGGTGTCGCCACCGACCCGCCACGCAACACCATCTGATTGTTCATGAACTTGCCGTTGTATTCGCCGAGTGCGCCTTCGTTTTGCTTGTAACCCGGATACGGCAGATAACCGCTATTCGTCCATTCCCACACATCGCCGAGCATTTGCAGCAACGGTTTGCCGGTGTCTTTGGCGACGGTCGGATGATAGCAACCGTCGTCGAGGAAGTTGCCCTCGTCCGCCGTGACGCCGCTTGTGACCGCCGCGTGTTCCCACTCGGCTTCGGTCGGCAGGCGTTTGCCGGCCCAACTCGCGTAGGCGTCGGCTTCGTAATGACTCACATGGACGACCGGTTCATGCGGATTGAGCGGTTGCAGGCCGTTGAGCGTCATGATGAACCACTCGCCATCTTGCTGTATCCAATATTGCGGATGTTCCCAGCCCTCAGCCTGTACGACATCCCAACCGTCGGAGAGCCAAAAGCGAAAATCGTGATAGCCACCGGCTTCGATAAATTCGAGAAATTCGCCATTCGTCACGAGACGATTTTGCAGCTTGAAATCTTCGATGTAGGTTTTATGACGCGGCCCTTCGTTGTCCCATGCGAATTCGTCATTGGTTTCGTGGCCGATTTCGATCAGCCCGCCCTCAAATTCGACGAATTGCGACGCCGGTGCTACGCTGCCGTTGCTGTTTCGCTCGCGATACACCGGCAGCAATGGATTGCTGGCAAAAATATATTTGATGTCGGTGACCAACAACTCTTGATGCTGCTGCTCATGATTGAGACCGAGCACCGTAATTGCAGCGAATTCGTCCCATTGTGCATCGCTCACTTTATCGATGAGGTCGCACATCGCGTCGTCGGTGGCGTGGCGATAGGCATAGATTTGCTCGACCGTCGGGCGCGAGAGCGTGCCGCGATTGGCGCGGGCGATGCGTGTGCCAAATGTGTTGTAATACGAATTGAAGATGAACGCATATTTTTCGTGATAAACCTTAAAATGGGGGTTGTAGGTCGGTAGCACGAGCGCTTCAAAAAACCAACAGGTGTGGCCGAGATGCCACTTCGGGGGGCTGACGTCGGTAATCGGCTGGACGACGTAATCTTCAGTCACGAGTGGCTGACAGATTTCTTCTGATTGTTTACGGACGCTGATATAATACTGTTTCAATTGTTCGCGATTCATATTCTTCCTCTATGGTCACTCGCATCGGTGATGAATACAACGGGGATGATTTGTTGAGCGGTATCTCGGCAGCGGGCAATAGCCGACGAACGGGATACCAACTCTCAGCATAGAACAAATGCGGGAACACTTCCGTAAGCTATCTTACGCAAACGGTAGCGAGAGATCGGGCGTTGTCCAACCCATTTCGGCTGATGGCGTCAAAAACTTTTCGCCGTCGAGACGGTGCGTTGATTGAACCAGTTATGGGCACGGTGGAGATTGATTTTTTGAATCTTGTCGGGTATCGGCGGCAGACCATCCAATTCTTGTTCGAGCTTCCACAATCGATTCGCCAATTCGCGCTTGCGAGTCGGGTCGGGCACCATACCGGCGGCCTCGCGGACACGCGCCCAATCGCCGTCCATCGATGTTTGGCAGACAATCAGCAACCATAAATCATTGTAGGTTAATACAATACGATTGCCATTTTTATCTTGAAACTCTTCGTAAATTTCGCCCCCCAACGGACGCGGTACCGTTTCGCCTTTCAACATAATTTCTTCTGCCTCGTAAAGTATGAAAACGCAAACAATGATATATCTATCCGATTGTACCATGAGACTGATGCAAAACAG
>RFIA01000011.1 GCA_003695675.1 Chloroflexota bacterium | reverse complement strand
GCAGCCGGATACCGCTATGTCTACGTGCGGAGAATTTATGCTCTGGTTGCTTGATGGATTTCTCAACTGCGTAAGTCCTATGTGTATAATAGAGAGGACGATAGATTTTTCTCGTTAAGTTGAAAATCCCTGTGCGCTTCTTGCAACAGGGAAATATACCTGTTGGGCGTGCAATCATTGACTTCACCTGAAGAATTGCTCAAGGATTAATCGTGCGCGTTGTATTTCTCGGCAACAGTTTAGTGTGGGGCGGCTATGGTGGCAATTTTGTTGAGGAAGTCGCCCGTCTAGCGCCTGAGCACGACATCATCAATGCTGGTGTCGGCGGGAATACCGTCATCAACCTCGTCAATCGCGTCGATGGTGTGCTCTCGACATACGAACCCGACAGCATTGTCGTCGCTGTCGGCGGCAACGATGCGATTTCATACACACAACCGGCGACACGCCCGTATTATCAACACACCCATCACATCCCCAACGGTTATGTTTCGCCCGACACATTCGAGCAACACTATCGCGAATTGCTGATGCGCATTCAACTCGGTTTTGCGCAGGCGTGGGTCATGCTTGAACCGACGGAATACAACCCGGCAATTGTCGATGCGATGAAACAATATAACGATCTCGCCCGCGATGTCGCTCAAGCGATGAATGTGCCGGTACTCGATTTGATGAGGCACTTCCCGCCGAATGGTCTGCGAGACCGCCCACCACTCAGCCTCGACACTATTCACCTCATCGGCAAGCGCGTGGCAGAAAATTGGACGGATTACGAAGCCGAAAAAGAACGTGAGGGCTACACATTCACCTTCGACGGCTTTCATTTGATGCCACACACAGCCGCACAAGTCGCCAAATTGGTGATCGATTTCCTTGAACTCTAGCCCCACACTTAAAACTGACCAGCAATCAAAGTATCGTTTATTATAGACAAAATCAACTCATCAGAATTGACAGTATCCGTCTCAACACGGTATTCTCGATAACGATTTATTTCGAGCAGTGAAGGATAACATTTATTTCTCATGATTCGTGGACTTTTAGACAAACTCCCGGCGAATAAAGCCAAGCTCATCAAACAATTGGGCAGTCGTAACAACCCACTCGCTTTACAAGCCGTCGAGCAATTGCGCAATAAAGGCTGGCTCAAAGATGGGTCGTTGAAAGCGCTTGACCTCAGCGGCGCCAATCTTGCCGAGGCGAAACTCGCACACGCCAATTTAGAAGGCGCACAACTGGAAAATTGTAATCTTGAAAGAGCCTATTTCGGCGAGGCCAATCTGCGTCGGGCCAATCTGCGCGGTGCAAACTTGCAGGGCGCCAATTTGCGCGACGGGCATTTCAGCGAAGCCAATCTGTCCGATGCAACACTCACCGGCGCCTATGTTGCCGTATGCGATTTGCACAATGCCAACTTAACCAACTCACAATTAAACGAAAGCAATTTGTGGGGCGCGAACTTGCGCGGCGCCAACCTGACAGCAGCCGATTTACGGGACGCATTGTTGACGAGCACGAAATTCGACGAAACGACGACGCTCCCCGATGGCACGCCATGGTCGCCCGAAACAGACATGTCTCGCTTTACCGATGCGTCACATCCACACTTCTGGCGGGCGAATCACAATCACAAACGATGAATAACGCACATCCGTTCGCTTTTGTCACCAACGAACCTTATGCAGTTAATCGAATCGCCATTAGATATTCGTGGAAGTCTGTGTACAATACACTAACTTTAGAACCTAATTACAAAATACTCCGGGAGGTATAGACCTTGCATGTTGTTGTCTTTACCCGTAGCACACCCGACACGGCGGCTAAAGTCGAAGTCGATGCTAACGGGCAGGTAACATGGGGCGACGCAGCGACTGTCGTCAACCCATGGGATGAATATTCATTAGAAGAAGCTATTCTTCAAGCACAGAACAACGGAGGCAAATCGACGGTCATCGCCATTGGGACGGAAATGCACAACGATGCGCTCAAGCATAGTTTAGCGATGGGTCTCGACGCGGCAATCCGCGTGTGGGACGACGCGCTTGAGGGCACGGACAGCCTCGCATGGGCGACGGTTGCGGCGGCGGCGGTCAACAAATTGGGGGATGTTGATCTTGTGATTTTCGGCAAAGAAAGTGTCGATGTCGGCACAGACCAGCACAATTATCAAACGGCACGCAAATTGGGCTGGCCGATGCTGAGTTATGTCGCGCAAATTCTCGAGGTCGATTACGACGCCAAGACAATCAAAGTGGAACGTATGCTGGAACAGGGACGGCAGATCGTCACGAGTAAGTTACCCGCCGTCATCAGCGTGATGAAGGACATCAACGAACCCCGTTATCCGTCATTCATTGGGATCCGCAAAGCATCAAAAGCCGAGATTCCGGTCTGGTCGCTGGCCGATCTCGGCGTCGACTTGCCTGCAACACACACTAGCACGCCAACATTCAAGAATCTGCCAAAAGTCGATATACAGGTCGAAATAATGCAAGGCGATATTGATGAACAGGTCGCGACGCTGGTCGACCGTCTGTTGGAGGAAAAAGTGTTATGAGCGCAGTCTATGTGTGGATAGAAACCTTTGAAGGCGCCGCGAACCCCGCAAGTTGGGAAGCGCTTGGCGCAGGGCGTCAACTAGCCGACGCAGCCGGTGTTCCATTGACAGCCATCGTATTGGGCGAGAATGCAGGCGCAATCGCCAACGAAGCCGCGCAACACGGCGCTGAAAAAGCCATCGTCTGTGAAGACGCCACATTGCACGGTTTTCGCCTAGAACCTTACGCCGCCTTGTTGTCGCATCTCGTTGAAAGCAACCAACCCAAAGCCGTCGTCGCCGTCGGCACGAACAGCGCCCGCGAATTATTGGCTGCATCGGCGGCGGACACAAATTCGGGCTTGCTGACCGAAATCACCGACATGTCGCTTGCAAGCGACGGGTCGGTGCAGGTCACACGACCGGCGTATGCTGGAAAAGTCATCAGCGAAGTCACGATTGATGCGGCGGGCACACAATTTTTGCTGTTACGCGGGCGTGCGTTCACACCGCTTGATGTTGACGAAAGCGCAACAGCCGACATCACCACCGTAGACGCAGTGTTGGCAGAAGATGAAATCGCCACAAAAATCGAGGCTTTCGAAGCGGCAAGCGGTACGGTCAACCTCAGCGATGCGGCCATCATCGTCTCTGGCGGGCGTGGCATGGCGAACAATCCTGCCGAGGCGCCGCCAGACGCCGAAGACCCAGTCGTATGGAAAGCCAAAGATGGCTTTGCCAATACGCTGACTCCGTTGGCCAATGTACTCGGCGCTGCTATCGGTGCGAGTCGGGCGGCAGTGGATGCTGGATTCATTCCATACGCGCATCAAGTCGGGCAAACGGGAAAAACCGTCAGCCCAGATTTGTACATCGCCTGTGGCATCTCTGGCGCGATTCAACACCAAGCAGGGATGCGAACCAGTAAAATCATCGTCGCCATCAATAAAGATGCTGAAGCACCGATCTTCAAATTAGCGCGATTTGGTATCGTCGGTGATCTATACGAAGTTGTCCCGGCATTGACCGAAGAATTAAAAAAACGACTCGGACAACAGTAAGATGTTATTTGGGGGGACTGTAATATCCCCCCTTCTAGTGCCTCTTTCCCCCCTCACGTTATAAAACTCAAACGGCCAACATCTGGCTTGTGGAGAACCGTTCGTGATACTATTCATTTGTCACAGTTTGTAACATATTGGACAGCGTTAGCATTTTGTATCGTGCTAAATGTACACTGTATTTGTCTCTTTTCACGACAATCATTGGCTTCTATTTATGTAAACAGCCAAATTTCAAATGTATCTGTCCGGCAATCGTCAAAGTCAACACGAAGGTTCATTACATGGAAGTCATCAACGTCATATATATTAACGACGATAGTCTCGAAGCCGACATTGCCCGGCTGCATTTACAACGGCAGTATATCAATGTGCTTCACATTCAAGACCCGTCGGCAGCAGGGCTGGCGGTGTTGAATGAGCAGGAATATCAAAATGCGAAAGCCATCCTGATTGATATGTATCTCGGCGGCTATTACGGCCTTGAGATTGCACAACAATTACGCGATGCCGGTGATACACGCCCATTTTATCTCGTGACGTCTGGCGAACGGCCAGACCAAGAATTACTGAACGAACTCGCCTTGACATTCGTTCAAACCCCGCCGAATTTTGTCCAACTCGCGCAAATGATTCGCGATGCGATTGATGATACGTAAGCCCCCTCGAAGCTAAATCGCAAGCAATGCCCTATCGGTCTTCACCCATTTGCTGAGCGATTTTGTTGCAGCAGTTGCGGCAGTGCAAAACTCGAACTTACTGCAACAACG
>RFIA01000131.1 GCA_003695675.1 Chloroflexota bacterium | reverse complement strand
CAAGATCATATATAATCCCCCCTATTATATACCATTTGTTTGAAGATTAGGTTGAGGTGGAGATTGAACGATGCGTCTCACAGTCAGTGGTCATTCTTTTGAGATCATGACGCTTGAGGGTACAATGGCCGTTGCTCATCATCTCGGCTTCAAGGGCATCGATATTTCTGGCTTTCATGCCCGCGGGCGCTGTAGTCTTGAGCCGGAGGATGTCGCGGCTGACCCACAAGGGCAGGCCAATATGGTCAATGCGCTGCTGGAAAAATACGAACTCGATGCAGTTGATTTCTTCCCGCAATTCGGCGTCTCGCCCGACCAACACGGCCTGAACGATCTTGACGCGGCAGTGCGCAAAAAGAACGAAGCCTATATTCGTGGCGGGGCGCAATTTTGCCAGCTCGTTGGTATTCCGGGTATGACGATTTTGCCGGGCGTTGACCACCCCGAACGCTCCATCGCCGAAAATCTTGAGGTCGCCGGTCATGAGATGAAAAAGGCGACCGAGATTGCCGCGGAATATGGCGTGACGATTCGCTTTGAGCCGCACATGGGGTCGATCACGCATACGCCGGAACTCGCAGTAGAGCTGATCGAACGCTATGCACCGGATGCCCGCGTCACATTGGATTATTCGCATTTTCTGCTGCAATACATCCCTGAAGAGCGGATTCACAAAATGATCCCGTATGCCGATCACATACATGTTCGGTCGGCGCGACCGGGCAAGTTGCAAGTCCGCCACGAAGAAAATACGATTGATTGGCTCGACATCATTGAGCGTCTCAAAGCGGTCAACTATCAACGGGCGCTCTCTATCGAGTATGTGTGCAATCCATGGTACGACATCAATCAATTGGATACGCTGCACGAAACCGTCATGACGAAAGAAGCGTTATTACCGCACGTCGGCAGTCTGTAACCAGGCCATTGCATTGAGCGACGAGCGTATATATAATTGCTGGATTATATATAATTTTTAGCTCGTCTCAATTTCACGAGTCAACAAACGAGCATTTTTATGAAAATTACCCAAGTTGAAATTATCCCCCTGCAACGCAAACTCGACAATCCATTCGAGGGCGGCACCTATCGCATCGTCAATCGTTATACAATCGTGACCCGCATTCACACCGATGAAGGCATCACCGGCGAAACCTTCGGCGGCGATGAAGATTTCGGGCAAGACAAAGTTGTTAAAGTGCTGCGCGACTATCTTGCGCCATTGCTCATCGGCGAAGACCCGCGCAATGTCGAACGGATATGGGCCAAGATGTGGGCGCAAAAAGTCGATCTCGGCAATCGCAGTATCCACATCCTCGACCTGTACAATTATGGCATGTTCATGCAGGGCATCGCCGCGTTGGACAATGCACTGTGGGATTTGCTCGGCAAGATTCATGGCGAACCGGTGGCGCGGTTGCTCGGCGGTCATGCAGAAAAGGTGCCGATTATCGCCATCGGTGGTTATTATCAAGCCGGTAAAGGGCAAGACGAACTCAACGAAGAAATGACCTATTACAAAGAAATCGGCATGGCCGGTGTCAAGTTCAAGGTCGGGCGCAAGACACTCAAAGAAGACATCGAACGAGTCGCTCGTGTGCGGGAAATTGTCGGCGACGACTTCATCATCACTTGTGACGCCAATCAAGCGTGGTCGCCGCAAGAAGCGATTGAATTTTGTCGGCAAGCTGAGTCGCTCAATCTCGCTTGGATTGAGGAGCCGGTGCGTTGGTACGATACATTTGAAGGCTTGCGGATGGTGCGCGACAGCACCTCGATTCCGGTCAATGCCGGGCAAGGTGAAATTTCGGCGTTCGGTTGCCGCGACTTGATGTTGCGCGGCAGTGTCGATGTGTTGAATGTCGATGTGACGATTGCCGGTGGTGTGACTGAGTGGCGACGCATCGCGCACATGGCGCAACTCATGCACGTGCAGATGGCGCATCACGAAGAACCGCAAATCGCGTTACACTTGTTGGCGTCCGTCCCGAATTCATTGTATGTCGAAATTTTCCCGAATTATGAGCGCGACCCGATGTGGGTTGATTTGCCGCAAGAACAACCACGTATTGCCGACGGTTATATGTACCTGCCCGACAAACCCGGTTTTGGAATCGACCTGAATCAGGATATTATAGAGAAGTATCGGGCTGACTAAATTGATTGGCGTAAGCATTGTTGAGTAAATTTTCATGACAGACGAGCGAAAGCCGATTCTCACGATAAATGGGATGTCGAAGCGATTCGGCGCGACACAGGCGTTGGACAAGGTTTCGCTGACGTTGTATCCCGGTGAAGTTCATGCCCTATTGGGTGAAAATGGCGCCGGTAAATCGACGCTGATCAAAATTATGACCGGCATCTATCAACCCGATGAAGGGCAGATGCTACTGGACGGCAAACCGATTGAAATCCACAACACGGCGCAGGCGCAATCGCACGGCATCGCCGCCATTTATCAGGAACCGATGATCTTCCCGGACTTGAATGTCGCCGAAAATATCTTCATCAGCCATCAAGGGCGCGGTGCGATTGTCAATTGGGGTAAGATGTATCGAGATGCCGAAGATATTCTAGCGAAACTCGGCGTCCATATTGATGTGCGACGGCAAGCCCGCGGCTTGACGTTGGCTGCGCAGCAAACCGTCGAGATTGCCAAAGCGCTCTCCCTCAAAACGCGCGTGCTCATCATGGATGAACCGACGGCTTCACTCTCAGCACACGAGGTCGCGCAATTGTTCCGGCTGGTGCGCAATCTGCGCGATCAGGGTGTGGCGATTTTATTCATCAGCCATCGCCTCGAAGAAGTGTTCGAGATTTCGGATCGGATCACGATTTTTCGTGATGGGCAATTTGTTTCGTCCAACCTGGCCAGCGATGTGACCACACAAAGCGCCATCCATGATATGGTCGGGCGCGACATGGAGTCCTTCTTCGTTAAGGATAAAGCGAAGCGCGGCGAGCTGCTGCTCTCGGTGCGTGGCCTGACGAAATACGGCAAATTCTCGGACATATCGTTCGATGTGTATCATGGCGAGGTGCTCGGTTTCGCTGGATTGGTCGGCGCTGGGCGGACAGATGTGGCGTTGGCGCTATTCGGTATCGAACCCGCCGACGAGGGTCAAATCATTTTCGATGGTGAGCCGATTACGATGACTTCCCCGGCGCAAGCAACCGATCTTGGCATTGCTTACGTGCCCGAAGATCGCCGCGAACATGGCCTTGTGCTGCCGATGTCGATTGCGTCCAACATCACGTTGCCGATCTTGAAAAAATATTTAGGACGCTTCGGGTTAGTCAATTATACGGCGGAGCACGAAACGGCAGAAGCGTATCGCAAACGTTTGTCAATTAGAACAAATTCGGTGGATGTGCAGGCCAATGATCTCTCTGGCGGCAATCAACAAAAAGTCGTCCTCAGCAAATGGTTGAACACCAATCCGCGTTTGTTGATTCTCGATGAACCGACACGCGGCATCGATGTCGGCGCGAAGGCCGAAGTTCACAGCATCGTCAATCAATTGGCGCAAGATGGACTGGGCATCATCTTGATTTCGTCCGATTTGCCCGAAGTGTTGGCGATGAGTGATCGCGTGCTGGTGATGCGCGAAGGGCAACAGATGGGCATTTTCGAGGGCGATGAGATCGATCAAGAAGTTATCATGACGGCGGCGATGGGTCAGGCAGAACAAACGAGGATGTCATCATGAACACCATCAAACGTTACCTCCGTCCGGAGCAAATCCGTGAATTGAGTCTGATCGTTATCATCGTCATCGCTTTGTTAATCTTCGGGACACAGATCAACAATTATTTCAGCATCCGCACCTTCAACCGCATTTCGGCGAGCGTGATGATTATCACCGTGTTGGCGGTCGGCCAAACATTGGTGGTGTTGACGCGCAACATTGATCTATCGGTCGGGTCAATTGTCGGCCTCACGGCTTATGTTGCGGGCGACATCATCTCAAAAAACAATGATCTTGATCCGTTGTTATTGGTGCTCATCGCCATGGGGATTGGTGCGGGCTTTGGCATCGTCAACGGTCTGCTCGTCGCTTATGGTAATATCCCGGCGGTCATTGTGACGCTCGGCACATTGGCGATTTATCGCGGCTTGCTCGTCGAAATTTCCAACGCGCAATCGATTCTCGTCAGCAATATGCCGGATTGGGTCGGCGATTTGCCGCGTGTTAATCTGCTAACAATCGGTGATTTTGAACTCAGGGTGTTGGTCGCGATTGCGATTGCGACGGTGATTCTGTTTCAGTTGATGTTGACATACTTGCCGTATGGCCGACGTTTATACGCCATCGGCTCAAATCCTGAAGCAGCACATGTCGCCGGTTTACCGGCGCGGCGCATCGTCTTCATCGCTTATATTCTCAGCGGGGCGCTGGCAGGCTTGGCCGGATTCATGTTTCTAGCACGCTTTGGTACAATCACCGTTGGTGCGGGTGTCGGTCTTGAATTGCAGGTCGTGGCGGCGGTTGTCGTCGGTGGCGTCAATATTTTCGGCGGCACGGGGACGATGATTGGCGCGATGCTCGGCTCCGTTTTGATCGGCACATTGGAGCAGAGCTTGATCCGCATGAACATCAACGAATTTTGGAAAGATGCGTTGTTGGGTTTGTTCATCCTTTTGGCGATTGTCAGCGATGCGTTGATCCTCAACCGCCTGCGTGATTTGTGGACAAGTGATGAGATGGAATTGCGCGTTGACAGCGAAAAGACGCAAGCGCCGGTATCGATAGAACATAAGGAAACAGGCCATGTTGCAAAACCGTGATTGGTCGTGGCTCAAAACTTGGGAAGCATTTCTGGCGCTGATTCTGGTGATCGTCATCATCGTCAATTCGCAGTTGTCTGAATTTTTCTTCGGCACAGACAATTTGATCAATGTCTTTCAATTGTCGATTGAAAAAGTCATCGTCGCCATCATCATGACGCTCATCATCATCAACGGGGAGATTGATCTGTCGGTGGCGTCGATGATGGGTTTTGCTGCGAGCTTGTTTGCGTGGTTGTTTGAGCGAGGTGTCGCTCCCGAATTGGCAATTCTTATCACGATGATTGTGGGGGTGGTTATCGGCTTATTCAACGGCGTGTGGGTTGCTTATTTCGGTTTGCCGTCGCTAGCGGTGACGCTGGCCGGCCTAGTCGGGTATCGTGGTGCAGCGCGTATTTTGTTGGAAGATCGCTCGGTGGGCGACTTCCCTGCGTGGTTCGACAGTCTCGGTCAACCCGATTGGTTGGGGCCGTTTTCTGCCGGGATTGTGGTCTTCGCGATTTTGTTCGTCATCTTTGCCGTCATATTGCATTATTCGGCTTTTGGGCGTTATGTTTATATCATCGGCAACAGCCGCGACGCGGCACGCTATGCCGGTGTCCGTGTGCGGCAAGTCAAGATGATCTTATTCGTTTTGTCGGCGACGATTTCGAGCCTCGCCGGTTTGTTGATCGCTTCTCGCTTGGGATCCGTCCGTGCGAATCAAGCCGAAGGATTCGAACTCGACATCATCACGATTGTGCTATTGGGCGGCGTCAGTATCTTTGGTGGACGGGGGACGATTATTGGCGTCGGTCTATCAATCCTTGTCGTGCTCAATTTGCGCAATGGCATGGGGCTGGCGAATTATGGCGGGAATATTCAAACGAGCGTCGTTGGCACTTTACTCATTCTGTCGGTGCTGATCCCAAATATGGCGCAATATTTACAGCGCTTCGAGGGCTTTGGGCGCAAACAGAAATTATCGCCTTCATCTAGTTCGGATTAGCCAAGGCATTCTGTTTATCTTTGTGCCTTTGTGGTTGAATAGCGTTTATTTTCAAGGGAGGTGATTACAAAAAACAACTGAATACAACCGAATAGCCCAATTAATAGAAGATATAAATAAGGAGAAACGCATATTATGAAACGCTTCACACTTTTGATTATGTTCATCCTGATGCTTTCGTCGATTGCTGTTGTTGGCGCACAAGATGACGTCGTTGTCGCCGAACCCGGACAAGAAGTCGATATGGTACTCTTACCGAAATTCCTCGGTATTCTTGTTTTTGATCAAGCGCATGAGGGCGCCCTAGAAGCGCACGAAGAACTTGAAAATCCGGGAACGCTTGAATTTGTCGGGCCGGGGCCGGGTGAAGGCGCGGATGCACAGATTCCGTTCATCACGAGCGCTGTGACGCAAGGTGTTGACGCCATTATGATCTCGAATAATGGCGGCGAGGTGGTTGAACCGGCAACAATCGAAGCGCTCGAAGCGGGTATCCCGGTTGTCAGTTGGGACTCGCCGGTCACGGCAGAGGGTGAAACTGTCTTCATCGCACAAGTAGACTTCGACGAAACCGGTCAAGTCATGGCGGACATGGCGCTCAAATTGCTGCCCGACGGCGGCACGATGGCGATTCTGTCGGCAACACCGGACGCCACGAATCAAAATGAGTGGATTGAGGCTCTTCAAGCAGTATTGGCAGATGACCCTGAAACATACGGCGACATTGAACTTGTCGACATCGTTTATGGGAACGATCAGTCTGAGGACAGCTATAATGAAGCACTCGGCTTGATCGATCAAGGCGTTGATCTGATTATGGCGCCGACAACGGTTGGTATCGCGGCGGCGGCAAAAGCTGTGCAGGATGAAGGGCTGTGTGGTGAGGTGCTGGTCAGCGGTCTCGGTCTCCCGGCAGAGATGCAGGGTTTTGTCGAAGATGGTTGTGCGCAAGACTTCGCCTTGTGGAGTTTCGTCGATCTCGGCTACTTGACTTACTACACCGCCTATCTGCTGGCTACTGACGCTATTGAAGGTGAAGTTGGGGAAACATTTGAAGCCGGACGCATGGGCGTTTACACGATTGAAGAAGACCCAACCCGTGAAGATGGCAAGCGCGTTTTGATGGGGCCGTTCTCAATCTTCTCGCCTGAAGACATCGACAATTGGCGTGTGGAACTCGACGAAGAATAAAGCATTCGTCAAGACAAGGTTCTATCGTGAATAAGCAACGGGGTGGGCGCATCGCCTACCCCGTTTGTTGATGCCACCGGTCATGTTCGTCGTTATGCGCCGTGCGTTAAAAGATTTCATTGTCATCACATCAATCACGCGGATTGCTTACAAAAGTTGCCTGTACTTTTTGTAGCAGGCACAACATCTTGCAACGAAATCCTTTTCAGCTTATGCTTTGAACCAATAGTAATGGCTGCACTTCCCAATCAATCAGGCGGAAATACATCAAGCAAGCGAGATAATTTTGATGAAAAACTATGTTATTGCTCATGATCTTGGCACAACCGGGAACAAGGCGACGTTGTACGACCGCGAGGGGCGCTTAGTCGGGAGTGCCTTTTATGCGTATGATACGATATTTGCGCACACCGGCTGGGCAGAACAAAATCCGGAGGATTGGTGGCAGGCTGTTTGTAATTCTACACAGCGATTGTTGCAAGATACGCATGTGCGTGGTGACGAAATCGCTTGTATCAGCTTCAGTGGGCAGATGATGGGTTGTGTCCCGCTTGATGCGCACGCCCATCCGATACGCGATGCGATCATTTGGGCAGACCAACGCGCCGTCCAACAAGAAGCGTGGATTGCCGAACGCATCGACCCCGACACGGTATATAAAATCACGGGGCATCGCTTGAGTGCGTCTTATTCACTCTGCAAGATTTTGTGGCTGCGCGACCATCAACCGGAAATCTATCGCAATACACATAAATTCGTTCATGCTAAAGACGCCATCATCGCCCGCTTGACGGGACAATTCGTCACCGAACCTTCCGACGCCTCGGGTATGAATTTGTTTGATTTGGAACAAAATAATTGGGCAGAAGCGATTCTCAACGCTGTTGATCTCGACACAGACAAACTCCCCCAACTATATCGTTCTATCGATGTGGTTGGCGAAGTCAGCTCAACAGTTGCCGAGGAAGTTGGCATCGCAGCCGGGACACCGGTGGTAGCCGGTGGTGGCGACGGCGCTTGCGCCACTGCCGGGGCCGGGGCGATAAAAGATGGCATTGCTTACAATTATGTCGGTTCTTCGTCGTGGATTGGCGCTGCTAGCAACCGACCGATTTACGACCCCGACACCAAAACATTCACATTTGGTCATATTATCCCGCACATGTTCATGCCAGCCGGCACCATGCAAGCCGCCGGGGCCTCGTACCAATGGACACGCGATCAAATTTGCTTGATTGAAAACCAAGCTGCTAGTTCAATTGACATCAGCCCTTATGAAGTGATGAATATGAAAGCGGAAACATCGTCGCCGGGCGCCAATGGGTTGATCTTTCTGCCCTATCTGATGGGTGAACGCAGCCCTCGATGGAATCCAAAAGCACGCGGTGCTTTCGTCGGCCTGACGATTCGCCACACACGTGCCGATATGATTCGCGCTGTTTTGGAAGGCATCACATTGAATTTGCGCGTCATTCTTGACGCCTTTCTCACACAGGGACTCGCAATCGATTCGATGCGCGTCATCGGCGGGGGCGCACGCGGGCGTTTCTGGAATCAAATCATGGCGGACATTTATGGTATGCCTGTCCATCGCCTCGCTATTCTCGAAGAAGCGACATCAATGGGGGCAGCTTTGGCCGGGGGCGTGGGGGTTGGATTATACGAGGACTTTTCCATTATTGAGGATATGAACAAAATCGTCGCTACAATTGACCCGAACCCTGCCAATCACCGCCGCTACCAAGAAATTTACGCCGTCTTCAACGAGACTTACGAGGCGCTTGTCCCCGTCTATGAAAAGATAGCCAGTCTGTCATCATTGGAGCCAATTGATGAAAGCTCTTGAAACGCCGCTCAACAAACAGACGATGTACTTCATCGGCGTGACGACGACGCAATCATCCATCATGAAGATTTTTCCACTTTGGGCACAGCTCCTCGACTTCGACGCTGAACTTGTGGGCTACGACATGCCATTGAATGCGCCGGTTGCCAGTTATCGCGCTATTGTCAATCACATCAAACACGATCCATTGGCCGTTGGTGCTCTCGTCACAACGCATAAAATCAATCTGCTCGAAGCGACACACGATTTGTTCGACGATCTTGACTCAAATGCCCGGCTTTGTCGCGAAGTTTCCGCAATCATCAAGCAAGATGGCCGCTTACTCGGTCATGCAAAAGACCCGATTTCAGTTGGACTGGCGTGGCAAGCCTTCGTCCCTGAGAATCACTGGCGCAACAGTGGCGGACATGTATTGTGCTTTGGTGCCGGTGGTGCTGGTATCGCGACGAGCGTTTTCGCAGCGCAGCTCGAGGATGACTTTCCGCAACGATTCACATTCGTAGACCGCGACCTCAAGCGTCTGGAAAAAGCTCGCGCTGTCCACAAAGCGTTGCGGACTCGCGTCCGATTCGATTATCTATACAGCGACTCTGCTGCCTACAACGACACCTTGCTTGAGAGACTCCCGCCCGGTTCGATGGTCATCAATGCAACCGGAATGGGCAAAGACCGACCCGGTTCGCCGATTACGAATAACGGTCTATTCCCCGAAGCGGGACTCGTTTGGGAATTCAATTATCGGGGCACATTAACATTTCTACAGCAAGCCCGGCGTCAAGAACAACGCAGACATTTGACGATTGAAAATGGCTGGGTGTATTTTTTGCACGGCTGGAGTCAAGTTATCGCGGAGATTTTTCAGATCGAACTCACAGCAAGTCTTTTCAAGCAACTTGATTCGGCTGCTGAGATTATTCGTGCTTAGCAACAAGAATTGACGGTGTGCAAACAGATGGCTACAGCAATTGTTATGCCGAAACTCGGCAATACAGTCGAAAGCTCAATCATCATGCGATGGCACAAAGCTGTCGGCGACCCAATCGAAGTTGGTGACATCATCTGCGAAGTCGAAACCGACAAAGCGACATTAGAAGTCGAAAGTACCGCTTCCGGCACGGTGCTGGCGTTATTTTTTGACGAAGGCGACGACGTGCCGGTCATGGTCAATATTGCGGCGGTCGGTGAGCCGGGCGAACCGATTGAGCATCTACGTCCTGAGACAGCATCGCCGTCACCTACTAAGAAACAACCCGGCCTGACAACCACTTTCGACAACGCCACGACGACAATACCCGTCGCGTCATCAGCAGACAACGGCGGGCGTATCGCCATATCACCGCGAGCAAAAAATCTCGCGATGCGCAAAGGCATCGCCCTCGACACCCTCAGCGGCACCGGGCCCGGCGGTCGCATCATCGAACGTGATGTGCAGATGGCGCTTGAGGCAGCGCCTAAAATGACTCCACTCGCACAATCGATGCTGCGCACGGGGGAATTTTCGCCACCGGCGCAAGGCAGTGGCCCACGCGGACGTGTGATGTCGCACGACCTCATCCCCATCGACGCGGACATTGAGGCAATGCAATTGAGCGGTCGGCGGCGCATTATTGCGCAACGTATGCTCGAATCGTTGCAGACGACGGCACAATTGACGCTCAACGCAACAGCCGATGCACGGGCGTTGCTCAATTATCGCCAACGCTTGAAAGACAGCCCCGAAGCACTGGCTTTGCGAGACATCACAATCAACGATCTGATACTGTTCGTCGTGTCGCGCACACTACTCGATGCACGCGAGTTGAATGCCACACTGACTCATGAGACGCTGCGCCGACACCGCCGTGTGCATCTCGGATTCGCTGTCGATACACCGCGTGGCCTCATCGTGCCGGTGATTCGCGACGCCCACACGCTCAGCCTCAAGCAGCTGGCAAACGAGGCGCATCGTCTCGCCGATGCTTGTCTCACAGATCGCATCACGCCGGATGAATTGAACGGGGGCACATTCACCGTCACAAATCTGGGCAGCTTCGGTATCGAGTCATTCACGCCAATACTCAACCCGCCACAAGTCGGCATTCTGGGCGTTGGCAATATCAATCCAAAACCAATTGAGCATGAAGGCGATGTCATCTTCGCGCCTCATATTGGATTGTCTTTGACAATCAATCACCAAGTCGTCGATGGCGCACCGGGTGCGCGATTCTTGCAAAAGCTGGCGTCGAATATGGCTAATTTGGAAACATTACTCGCATTTTGAAGCTGTGGACTCGATCAATATTCGTCGCCACAAAAGCAAATTGCATAAGGAAAACAACCGTGCCAAAAACAATCCCAATTGATCCCAACGAAGTCCGGCAAGCGACAGTCATCACCAGCCCCGACATACCCGTCAATCAATATGTTTCTCATCCAGAACAAGAAGCAACCCGCTATGGTCATGACAATTTGCTGCGTATGTATCGCGATATGCGTTTGATTCGCGAATTCGAGTCGATGCTCGATAGTGTCAAACGCGAAGGCGCCTATCGAGGCTTAACGTACAATCATCGCGGCCCTGCGCATCTTTCGATTGGTCAAGAAGCGGCTGCTGTCGGGCAAAGCTATTATCTCGCGCCAGAAGATTTCATTCTCGGTTCGCACCGCAGTCATGGTGAAATACTGGCTAAAGGATTTTCAGCTATCGAAAAACTCGCGGAAGATGAATTGATGTCCATCATGACGGCTTATCGAGATGGCGCGATTCTCCGAGTCGTCGAGCGATTCAGCAACAAAAATGATGTGAAAGACCTCGCCACGGATTATCTGCTATACGGCACACTAGCGGAGATTTTCGGGCGAGATGCAGGGTTCAATCGAGGCATGGGTGGTTCGATGCACACCTTCTTCCCGCCATTTGGCATCATGCCTAACAATGCCATAGTCGGCGGGTCGGCGGGCATTGCGGTCGGCATGGCGCTGTTCAAACGCATCAATCGCAGACCGGGCATCGTCATCGCTAATATTGGCGACTCGGCAATTGGGTGTGGCCCCGTGTGGGAAGCGATGATGTTTGCCGCGATGGATCAATTTCATACCTTGTGGGATCGTGAAATCGGCGGCCACCCACCCATTCTGTTCAACTTCATGAACAATTTCTATGGCATGGGCGGGCAACCACAGGGCGAAACATTAGGCTTTGGGATGTTGGCGCGAGCCGGTCTCGGCATCAATCCGGAGGCCATGCACGCCGAACGCATCGACGGTTATAATCCGCTCGCCGTAGCCGATGCAATCGAACGAAAACGCGCCCTGCTCCTAGAAGGACGCGGCCCCGCCCTGCTTGATGTCATCACTTATCGCCTGATCGGTCATTCAACCTCGGACGCATCCTCGTATCGTGATAAACATGAGCTTGATCTATGGCGCGAACAAGATTCGCTAGCGAACTTCATAGATTATCTACAAACGCATCATCATGTTCAACCCGATACGATTGACGCCATCGATGAAAGCATCGTCAATCGTATCGTGAAAATCTTGCAAGCCGCCGCTTCGCTGGAAACTTCACCGCGTCTCGACAGCAAACGCGATACCATCGGCGAGATGATGTTTTCAAACAAGTTCAAAGATCGCATGGCCGAAGGCGAACCACAAGTGCAATTGCCATTAAACGAAACCCGCCTGAAAACGACGCTGGCAAAAAATCGTTTTGGACTGGCGAATGGCACGCCGTTGCCGAAATTAAAAACACTGACGTATGCCGAAGCGCTGTTCGAGGCGATGATTTATCGCTTTTATCAAGACCCGACGATGATCGCCTATGGCGAGGAAAATCGCGATTGGGGCGGGGCTTTCGGCGTCTATCGCGGACTGACCGAAGCATTGCCCTATCATCGATTGTTCAACACACCGATCTCTGAAGCGGCGATTGTCGGGACGGCGGTTGGCTATGCAATCGCCGGGGGGCGCGTCGTCGTCGAATTGATGTACTGCGATTTTATGGGGCGGGCCGGCGATGAAATCTTCAATCAAATGGCGAAATGGCAATCGATGTCGGCCAATGTTTTAGAAATGCCGCTCGTGTTGCGCGTTTCGGTCGGGGCGCGTTATGGTGCGCAGCACTCGCAAGATTGGAGTTCGATTGTCGCCCATATCCCCGGTCTTAAAGTCATGTTCCCGGCCACGCCTTATGATGCCAAAGGGATGCTGAACCTCGCGTTACACGGGACAGACCCGGTCGTCTTCTTTGAAAGTCAGCGCCTGTATTCTGAGCCGGAAATACTGGTCGAAGGCGGCGTACCAACTGAATATTACGAGGTCGAAATGGGAGAACCCATTGTCCGACGTGCAGGCAACGACATCACCATCGTGACAATTGGCGCAACGCTATACCGCGCTTTAGAAGCCGCCGATATTCTACAACGAGACTATGGTGTCGCCGCCGAAGTGATCGACACTCGCTTCATCAACCCACTCAATTATGAAAAGATCGTGGCGTCGGTGCAAAAAACAGGTCGCGCACTACTCGCGTCCGACGCGACCGAACGCGGTTCATTCTTGCACACGATGGCCTCGAATATCAGCCAACTCACATTCGATTATCTCGATGCGCCGGTGGCTGTCGTCGGCGCCCGCAATTGGATTACCCCACCGGTCGAAATGGAAGAAGATTTCTTCCCACAAGCTAATTGGATTATCGACACCATTCATGAACGCATTCTGCCGCTTCCCGGCCATCAAGTGACGACAACGCAAAACACAAGCGAAATCCTGCGCCGCAATCAGGCGGGGATTTGATGCAAAGTAAAGCACGGTTTGTGTTGATGTTGTTACTCAATCATAGTGGCAGTTCATTGAGCACACACCATCGTCTCGAGTGTTTCTCGCAGAGTCGTTAAGAATTGGGCGGCGAGAACACCATCGACAAGCCGATGGTCAACCGAAAAACGCACGCGCATTTGCGGAATGATATGAATGCCCCCATCTTTCGGGATCGCCGTATCGATGATGTGACCGGCTGCAACGATGCCCGTTTTTCCCGGTTCGACCAGCGCAACAAAATCGTCGATATGATACATGCCGAGATTGCTCAACGTCACGGCAGCCGGTTGCAAGTCTGTTACACTGAGTTTAGCGCGTCTTGCCCGGTCAACAGCCGCATCGGTGAGGGTGACGAGTTCTTCAAGCGCCAACCGTGCCGGTTCAGGAATAGAAACGACGAGCAATTGATCGTCTTTTGCGACAGCAAGACCAACATGCGCATGAGGCAGATGTCGTAATCGTGGCCCGTCATCAAGCCACAGCGTATTGACCTGCGGATGTTGTTGCAGAGCCGTTGATATGGCGAGGAGCAGCAAATGCGTCATCTTCAAACCTGTGTTGCCCGCCGAACGCTGTGCTTCTACAAATGATTGAGCGCAGCGCATATCAATCGCGACGGACAGCGTGATTTGTGGGATGTTTTGTGCTGAGTGTGTCATCTGCTGCGCAATTTTGAGCCGGTGCGGTGGTACAGGTGTATCGACCGGTTCAGATGATTGCACAGCTTTGTGTGCCGGGGCATTCCGCAAAGAATGTGCGGTTTTCTGAAGCTGTTTGTCAATGAAAGCCTGCACATCGCGCTTTTCGATCAATCCGCCGCTTCCTGTGCCCTTGACTTCGCGCAGGTCAATATTGTGTTGCCGTGCGAGATGTCGCGCAGTTGGACGCGCCAATACACGAGATTTTGAACGCGCAGCAGGCATAGCCGATGCAACAACATTTTGTGACTCGACAAATTGCGCATAGGCTGCTGAAGTTGACGATGGTTCGGGCGTTTCTAACATCGTCTCATCAGGCTGTGACAACGAGACAGCTTGTTCCACAGATTGCGAAGCGGCAAACTCCGCCGGGTTTACGTCCGGTTTCGCGTCGTTAGACGCATCTGCGACATAAGCAATTGTTGTGCCGCTTGCAACAACTTCGCCCGCTTCAAAAACAATTTCAATCAACTCGCCGCTCACAGCGGCTTCAACTTCGAGCGTGGCTTTGTCGGTTTCGACTTCCAACAGCAAGTCACCCCGTGTGATGGTATCGCCGACTTGCTTGAACCATCTCAAAATAGTCAGTTCGTCAGTCGTTTGGCCGAGCGCAGGCATTCGGATTTCTTGCGGCATATTATAAAACTTTCTAATCGAACAAACTCAGAATCGTCGCTTTGATGCGCTCGACTGTCGGAACAACAACTTGCTCCAATGAGGGCGCAGCCGGTAATACGGTGTCAAAGGTCGCCACTCGCTTGATGGGAGCTTCGAGGTAGAATAAACAATGCTCGGCGACGAGAGCCGCGACTTCGGCGCCCCATCCCCCGGTCAGCGTATCTTCATGTACGATGACGAGTCGCCCTGTTTTTTGAACCGACGCGAAGAGCGTTTCTTTATCGAATGGATTGAGCGTAATTGGGTCGATAACTTCACACTCGATACCGGCCTGCGCAAGTTCTGTGGCCACCTGCATCGAACGATACAGGCTGATGTGTGTCGCGACTATCGTGACGTCGCGGCCTTCTCGTTTGATCACTGCTTTCCCGATGGGAAACAGATACTCCTCTTCAGGGACATAGGCCGTCAAATCGAGACCACCGGCTGAGGCGCGTCCTTTACTGCCATACAGCAATTTGTGCTCGAAGATCAAAACGGGGTTGTCGTCACGCACGGCGCTTTTGAGAATCCCCTTGGCGTGATAAGCATCTGAAACACACACCACTTTTAAGCCGGGCACATGAATGAAATAACTTTCAGGACATTGACCATGCTGAGCGCCACGTGCCGTTGCGCCAACCGGCGCACGCATCACCATCGGCACGCGCACTTTACCGCCGGACATATAGCGCATCTTCGCCGCTTGATTGACCAACTCGTCCATACACTCGAACAAAAAATCGGCATACTGCATATCCGCTATCGGGCGCATCCCCATCATCGCGGCCCCGGTCGCCGCGCCCGCGATGACCTTCTCGCTAATCGGTGTATCGACAATTCGATCATGACCGAATTCATCTGTCAGCCCAAGATAGACACCGAACGCACCGCCAAAACCACCCTCGATTCCAATATCCTCGCCGATGAGGAAAACAGACTCGTCACGGCGCATTTCTTCGGCAATGCCTTCACGCAAGGCCTCAGCAATAGTCAACTTTCGTTGTGTCGCGACTTGTTGCTCATCAATCATTTGTGTCATTTTTATGCCTCACGCAAAGATGTCCATCACGGCTTGTTCGGGTGTCGGTTCAGGCGAATTACGGGCGAATTCAACCGCATCATCAAGCACGGATTCGATTTCATGCTCGATAGCATCAAGATCGGATTGGCTGACCTGACGACTCTCGATGAGCATATTACCAAGTCGTGGAATCGGGTCTTTAGCTGCCCATGCCGCTTCTTCCTCGCGTGTTCGATAATGCCGCGCATCGCTTCGGCTATGCCCGATATAACGATACGTCTTGCACTCAAGCAGCACCGGCCCGCTTCCGCCACGTGCCGATGCAATCGCTTCTTGCGCAGCTTGATGCACAGCTAGCACGTCCATACCATCAACAATTTGTGCAGGCACACCATAAGCACAAGCTCGGTCAGCGACATCGGTTATCGGCGACACGGCATGATAGGGTGTCGATGCCCCATAAAGATTATTCTCGCAGACAAAGACTATCGGCATCTTCTGAACCGCTGCAAAATTTAGCCCTTCGTGAAAGGCGCCCTCATTCGTGGCGCCATCGCCAAAGAAACAAACGGCCACTTGTTCAGAACGGCGCATCTTAAACGCCAACCCAAGACCGGTGACAATCGTATTCCCACCGCCAACAATCGCAATCGCCGGGAGCATCCCGACTTCCGGGTCGCCGAGGTGCATAGACCCTCCCTTGGCTTTGCAACACCCCGTCGCCTTTGCGTACAGCTCTGCCATTGCTGCACGCGGGGAGACTCCTTTCGCAAGGGCGTGACCGTGTGGCCGATGCGTCGAAGTGATCCAATCCGTCTTGCTGAGATGATCGCAGACACCGACTGCCACGGCTTCTTGTCCATGATATTGATGCAATGTGCCGGGGATTTCGCCCTGCATATATTGAAAGTACACACGCTCCTCAAATCGCCGGAGCAAAACAAGCTGCTTGTAAAGATGCAAATTCTTTTCAAGCCCGATGTCATTGAAATATTCTGTCGTCAAATGAGCACCATCCCCGTCTCATCAAAATTGGGTCGCAAAGCCACTGCCACCATATAAGCGAATCAATTCCCGCACTTTATCACGCATCTTTGCTTGACCGCGTGTCATGAAGTCGGTCGCTTTATGCGAACCGAGCACATCATGCACATGAACATGTTCCGGCCAATTCTCAATCGTCTCTCGCACACCGTCGAGAAAGGTCGTCTTCAGAATCGTTCCTACATTGAATTTCGCAACACCAAATCGTATCGCATCTTGTATGGCATCCGGCGGGAAACTCGTACCACCATGAATGACCAACGGAATATCGGTATATTGATGAATTTGCTCCAGCAAAGAAAGGTCAACCGGTGCATAACCATGCTCAAGGATGTGAATATTGCCAATCGAAACCCCAAGACAGTCAACGCCTGTTTGCGCGACGAAATGTGCAGCTTGTTCAGGATTCGTCAACGACGCCATTTCGTAATCAACGCCGCCCCCGAATTGTGCATCGGGCAGACGCCCCAACTCCGCTTCGACGGCGACATGCTGAGCATGAGCCACCTCAACAAGTTTAGCAACGGTCTCTTGTGCTTTATGTGTGTCCCAAGCTGAGGTATCGACCATGACGGCATTAAATCCCGCGTCGATACCGCGCAAGGCCTGCTCATACGTGCGAGTCTCATTGAGGATGAAAGCCGCCGGGACAGTGAGTTGCTCGGCGAGATGCCGCCCCCAACAACCGAGTCGTTCAATACCGCCATTGTCAAGCCACGAGTCCGCAACCATGACACACCCGAATCCGAGAATAATCGGCGCTCGCTCGGCTTCTGCCGCCTCAGCTACCGCCTCAAGCGAGTAACTATCCCACGCTTCAAAATAACCCACAGCATATTGATTTCGCCGTGCATGAGCCAACATCTTCGTCATCGATTCAAGAGGCATCGCGTTGTACAAACATTCCGTTGAGATCGCAAAATGCGTATATCATCGCTTTCAAGGGTAACGTACTCGAATTACGCTGCTTGCCGAATTGATTCGCACAGTGACACACGAAGGATCGACTCTCGGTGATAATTGTTCAACCACGATAGATTATTCACCGCGAAGCATATCAAAATATATGCCCGGAGTTGAATCTTCGATAACCGTCGCGCCGACTGCCTTCTGGTAAAATTCAACAGGCCCGACCCCGCCAATGGCGGCATAACCGTATCCCTGCATCCACATATCATGCAAACAAGCAAGCAACAATGCTTTGCCGACACCTTGTCCGCGTGCGTCATCTTGAACGCCGGTCGGGCCGAAGATTCCGCGTCGTGTGGCATCGTAACAAGCGAAGCCGAGTAACGTATTATTCTTGGTCGCCACAAAACAACTGACCGGTGTATTTGAGAAGGTTACATCGCATTCACTACGCCAATGCAAGCCAAAATGATTCGTGATCCAATCGAGAACAATGTGTTTTTCCGGTGCCAATCCTCGCCGGATGATAATGCCCTTTTCGGCCTGCGACCGAATAACAGTGTCGAGTTCAGGCAAGTCATACAAGCGAACGAGCATATCGGTCATAATCTACAAAATCTTTCTCTATGCGGCCCATACGATCAAGATTCGGCGTTCAACTTACGCCGCAACCATACACGCAACGAATAGGGAACAAGACTACGATAAATACCTTGCAGCAATTTTGGACGATGCACAGCGTGTTGTAAATGCAGGCTCTCCAATTCAACAGCATGAAATTGTGTCGCGAGTCGAGCTAACTCCGCTTGCATTTTTGTGATAACAGATTGTTTCTGGGCAAGAGCTTCCTGAAGTTGGTTGACTCTCTCCTGATAAACAGCACTGATACGCTGTTGATCTTCAAGCATTTGTTGTATCTTAATTCGCTGATCTTCAAACATTTGTTGTGTCTTGATTCGGCTAGTTTGAACACGCTTATGGTACTGTGCTTGATCGCGTTCGATCTTTGCAATTTGTTCCCCTGTTTGCTCAATCAAAGTGCTGATCGTCCAATGATCTCGATATTTTTCATAAATCACTTGGCGCCATTTTTTGAAATTGTGTGATGGTTCCTTAAAGAAACGATACTCCGCCGTAATTTGCGGTATACGCTGCGGTCGGACATGCTCACTTAAGCGCAACCAATAATCCCAATCTTCAAAGACCTCCAAAGTTTCATCAAAATCGCCGACTAGATCATACACGTCACGATGAATGAGCATCGTGATGAGAGGAATATAATTTTCAAAAAATAATCGCTCGTGGTCGAAATCGATACCCTTATATGGGTTTATGCGGTCTACCGGCGCGTACTCACCCGCTTCAATATGATATTGTATAGCCGCGCAATCGCTGTAAACAGCCCTTGCGCCGGTCGCTTCTAAATAGGCGACCAACGTGGCAATATGATGTGGGTGCAGCAAATCGTCGTCGTCTAGGAAGCCGATATACTTCCCAGTAGCTGCATACAACCCGCTATTCGCCGCCGCCGACCGCCCTTTTTGTTCATCATGATGAATGACGCGCAAATGCAATACATGATCGAGTGTTTCAAGAATGGCACGAATATCTTCACCGCCATCATTGACGACAACAACCTCAATGTTAGGATATGACTGAGTGACGAGGCTACTCAGTGCTTCACGCAACAAAGCGGGACGATTTTGCGTGCGGACAATGATCGAGACGAGTGGTTTCTCGGCCATCGTTTCGGGAAGAAATTGTTGCAATGTGAAATGCTCAACCGGATAACGACGCATCGTTTGTGATGAAATCAGCATATACGGCTCAACATAATCGCTATGGTTTGAAACGGACAGCGAATAAAAACGATTGAGACCAAGACAAGCATCGGTATAAGGATGATTCTGTAGTTGACTGACGTATATATCACAGGCTGTGCGTTTTTGCTCAACAACCGACGTGATGTCAATGGCGATATTATGCTTGAGCGGGCGATTCACACTCCAAAAAGCAACATCCACATCGAGACGATAATCTTGCATCACGCGCCACAAGCGACGTCCTGTCGCCTGATGATCGGGATGATATTCGAGTGGCGACGGCGCATAAATCAAATCCGGCTGATAATGATTGAGCAGAGCCAGCAAACGGTCATCGAGATCATCATCATGTGTCAATGTTCGGTCGGGAATACCCCAAAACTCAATATTAGTCACGCCGAGAACAGCGCACGCTCGTCGTGCTTCGTCTTTGCGCGTCTCGATGTAATCTGCCGATATATGTTGCGTCATTTGGCCTTTCGAGCCATCGGTCAAGATGACGACTTTGACCTCATCGCCCGCCAAGCGGTGCAACGCAAGCGCCCCGCCACAACCGAACGATTCATCGTCATGATGGGGCGCAAGCGCCAAAACCCGTTGCCCGGTCAAATCGGTTGTCGCAAACGGCATATACTGCGACTCGTACAACCATTGCACGGTGACCGGGCTATCGGCCAATGCCTCATTAGATTCTGCGATACGGAAATCGAATGTGTAGGCTTGACCGTCTAAATAACGCGGCGAAATTTTATAGATAAAGCAATATCGATTATCATCTTCTGTCGCCATCAGTTGCTGCGGCAGAATTGTATCAATCTGCGTCTCGCCAACAAAAACGGCGATATTTGCATCTTTCGTCTCATCGCGTTTGGTCATATAGCCGACAACGGTGTCGTGATGATACGATTCGATATACCCCGCAAAACGTGATGTATTCTCGTTCATCCGATTTCCTCAACTTTAAAGCAAATCCGCATCGCCCATTGTGATGTACATCTCTCGAATGACTCGCTGCGCGTCAATATCAGGATGCCATGAGCGGCCAACAAGATGGACGAAGGGTTCGTCTTCCTGTTTCCATTGGTGATGTTGGAGAAAATTGGCAGTGAGTTCATCGCCCAACATCCACATCGCAAGGCTTTCACATTGCAATTTCCGCGCGGCGTGTATCACCGAGTGCTCCAACTTTTGCAAGGTCTCAATATTTTCGCCATCCCAAACGAGATCAATCCAGTACAGCACATCATCCACCGGGCGTACTACCGACCAACCGGCGATTTGCTCAGAACTTCCTACGGAAAGATAGAAATAATCACTCTGTGCTGTGTTCATGTAACGTTGCTCGAAGCGATTGCGGTCTCTGATGAGCGATGCGCTGTAACGATGTGCGGCTCTCGTCCAAAGCGCATTGATGAGGTCAAGATTCGCTTCATTGACCGAACGCGCCGGATTGGGACGCAATCGGTCTAACATACCGGGCGCGGGGACTGCTTTTCGCCAAACATGGATCGGAATCGCCTCGCCATAACCGAGACGTTTCTGCCCAACTTCTAGTGAACGTTTACCCGGAAAACCAAATAGAAAGACCAATTTATCCGGCGCACAAAATGTATCGAAAAAAGCCAAGACGGTTTGTGAAAAAACCATTTGATTATCAGTACCCGGTCGCTTCAACCGATAAACATCGACCGGTTGACCGGCATGAATTTGTTGGCCTTTGATCTGCACCGGTTGATGGACGACGGCATATTGCGCGATCAATTCGTCAAAATCATCAATCGCGACAACAATCCAGCTTTTTTCACCAACCGGATAAAATTTGCGATACCATTCCTCTATCGACCGGTCGGTATGAAAAGCCTCATTGAAGCCATGATTGATGGCAATCTCATCGCCGGGCTGATAGACACGATTCGTGAATCCATTCATTGCTGTTCGTCAATCTGGGCTAATCGTTTGCTGATAATACGCTCAACATATTGTGAGCAGTGTGCGGGAGAAATTTCTTGCACAATATTGAGTGTCCAATCTTGTTCATAATTATGTCGCCGCAAATATTCTTGAAAGAGCGGCTTAAAGTATTCAACATCATCATCGACCAGCCAGTTTCTCCAATTACCATAAGTCCGCGTGCGGATGACATGCTGATGGGCAGGCGCTTCAATCGTCGCCGTTCCGGGTTGTAATTCAAAGCCCAGATATGTGCGGAGTGCTTCGAGTTCATCATCCACAAATGATTCGTACTTGAGCCAATAAGCATCTTGTAGACGATTTTCAAATACGGTCAACCACGCATGATGTCGAACGATCCACTCGGTTTGTTCTTGTAATGTCCGCCCATACCCCAACCAAAAAATTTCCTGCATGAGTCGTTTGACACTCAAACTTTTGGGGTCAGTTTCCTTTTGCCGCAGCAACGAAAGGACATGTTGCGTCGTCTTATGATTTGTATAGATATTCTCAGCTTGTTGCAGGATAAAAAGCAAACCGCTAATCAACCAATCTCGTGGATCGCGTATCAGATAAATTTGTTTGTCAAAATCAAGAAACGCATCGTATTGAACATGCCCCCCTGCCCCGACGATCACTTTTGCCAGAATGATTTTTGCATCATCATTCGATTGTGGGACAAATCGATCTGGTTCGAACAATGTGCGCAATCTGCCCTGCGGGAGCGATTGTTTAATCTTGTAGAACAGCGCCGTTGTGCCTGTTTTGTATTGCCCAAAAATGACAATTTTGTCAGGATAATCTGTCATAACTGAATATATAATTTCTACGTCATCGGTAACTTCTGGAATTTATAGTGCGCAATGTCATGCCCATCATGATCGACTATCCTCAGATAATACCACGCAGGCACCAGAAAATCCCACACATTGTCCGGAATTTGCCAGTATTCTTGCGCTTTGTCGGCAATCATGACGCCCCCCGCAGGAAATCCTCTTGGAAACGGCGAAATCTCAATCCATACAGGATAATCTAACTTGAGATCCACTAACGCAATTCGGGGCGGTGTTTCGGCAATAGTGTCAAATTTATCGGGGCTGATGTATGCCTTCGCTGGTATCTTTTGCACAATACGCCAAAACCATGCGCCATAATATTGAGTCTTGAAGCGTTGCTCCGACGCGCCAAACCATTGCCCAACCTGAGACTCATGCGGAGCGCTCTGATTGTAAATGTGACGTGCCCTCGCGTTCGGCACATATTTCGCAACCATGCCTGCGCGGGCTAAACGCTTGAGCCAATCATTCTCCTCAAAATACAATTGATAGCGCTCGTCAAATGCCCCGACTGATTGCCACGCATCGCGTCGCACAGCCAGCATCGCCCCACTGAGGTCATAACTCACAATCGGCTGCTCAGCCAGCCAATGTCGCCGCACATGGTTGCGCCAGCGCCGATGTGCATAAGGCATGAGCCATGAATGCCACGCCGCCACTCGCCGCAATAATTCGTCATAACGTGTGTATTGTTCGCCCGGTGGCATGAAAACCGTCGCATCATCATCCCAGTAGAGACACGGCCCGGCAGCATGTGTCTCTGCTTCAAGCACTGCGACAAGATTTCGGAGACAATTCGGAAAAACAAAGACATCAGCATTCATGAAGATCAGCACATCGGCATCGGTTTCTCGTGCGCCGAGATTCAGCCCACCAGCATAGCCACGATTTTCATGACTGTGAATCACCTGTGCCGGGAGTTGCGCAAGCTGCTGCCGGTCACTTTCGGAACTGCCATTGTCCACAATGATAATCGACGCATCCAAGCCGCTACGTTGAATGTCTGCGTCGAGAAGCTGCACAGCTTGTGTCAGCAGATGCGGGGTATAATAATGCACGATAATGACAGCAATTTTCATCCGGCATCACGCTTTCGTCTGGTGCTTGAGTTGTTCAACCGCCCAT
>RFIA01000130.1 GCA_003695675.1 Chloroflexota bacterium | reverse complement strand
GTGCGATTCGGCGGCGAGTGCATCCGGTGGTTGCTGTGACCGGGATAGATGAAGTCATCGATGAAGCTCAAATCCGCGCCGACATCATCGACCAACCAATGCACGAGGTCAACGGCGGTGCGGCACAAATGCAGCGTCATCGCCGGGTCGGACTGATGCTTGTTTTTCGCGAAGATGTCGTTGGCGAAATCTTCCGGCGTTTCATGAACCCCGGCGGCTTGTTGAAAGCGCGTGCCCCCGGCGGGAATCATGCCGTAAGAACGCTGCGTGTTGGAAAGTGGCCGCGCTTGTTTTTCGAGAATCAAAACTTCGACGCCACCTTGCGCCGCGGCGATGCCCGCCGTCAACCCACAACCGCCACTGCCGACGACGACGACATCCGTATCAAAAGACCACTGTCCGTTATCCCGTTCGATTGGCATGATTATCACATTGTCTTGTTTTGTAGGGGCACAGCACGCTGTTCCCCTGCTTGCTGAATATATTGCACCACACCCTCGGTTGACATCACCTCAGCGTACTTCATCCACAAGTCGAGCAGATTAATTTTGTGCGAGGCTTCGATGCGGTCGAAGACGCATTCGTGCGGGATGACGACATTGAAACCCATCTGCCGCGCATCGACCGCCGTCGCCCGCACACAACCGCTCGTCGAATTGCCGACGATGATGACCGTATCGATATGTCTCTGCACGAGATGCGTCAGCAACGGTGTGCCATAAAATGCACTCGGATAATTTTTGTCGAGCACTATATCGTTTGTATGCGGACGCAGTGCGTCGATGATGGCGAGCTTCGCGTCGTCCGGTGTGTGCCCGGTCGGGATGATGCGCGTATACATCACCGGGAGACCGGCCTCGCGGCACGTCATCACAAATGGCTGAATATGCTCCATCGCCCGCCACGCGACCGCGCCCATCGCAATGGGTTCTTTTGCAATCGCGTCGAGTATCGGCACATCATCGCCGACAATGAAGCGCTGCATGTCGATGATGAGTAGCGCCGGTCGCTTGCCGAAACCGCGACTGCTGAACGATGACGCCCCACGCTTGTCATAGCCCGCCGCTTCGATGACGGCTTTATCTTGTTCGCTGAGCAGGTCGTCCCATATCTGAGTCATTTTGCTGCCACAATAAACGATCACATAAAAACAAATCTTGAATAATCAGGAATCGATTCGTTCCCAAATCAAGGAGGCGACAATCTCACCACCGCCACCCCATAGAGTCGGCGGTGTACTCAACTTGATACGATTGTCACCGATGAATTCACAGAACCGTTTTTGTCCATCACCTTCCCAATTCGGGAACAGCGAACCTTCAACCTGATGGATGACGTAACCCTCCTCGGCATTAAATTCGTAGGGGCCGAAGTATGACACGACACCTTCATAATTGGCTTTGATTTCTTCGGGTGTGCCTTTCATTTGGTCACCCGACACAATTTGTAGACGATTCCTTCGCATCACCTGAGCTGCAAAACGCCCTGACTCGGTATAGATAATAGAGCCGTATGCGTCCTCACCAAATGGATACAAGACACGCCCATCGTCCACAGTGATTTCAAAAGAAATTAATTTCCACGCCCCAATAATCGGAATACTGTTTGAACGATTTTCGCTCGCCATTCTATTCTCCCCTCTTTATAAGTTTACACTTTATGTGTCGGGCGGCGGATGAATTGCCCTGTCGCCTCGCCTTCGATATTGCCGTTATGATAGACACACTTCCCGCGCACGAACGTGCTCTTGACACGCCCGGTGAGTTCTTGTCCTTCAAACGGCGTGTAGCCTTGCTGCGATTGCGATTCTTCGGCGCGGACGACGAAAGTTTCATTCGGGTCGAACAGCACGAGGTCAGCATCGTAACCGACGGCGATGTCGCCTTTCGTGTAACACCCATAACGCTGCGCCGGATTCCACGCGGTCAATTCGGCGATATGATTGAGCGACATCCCGCGTTTCGTCCCCTCGCTATGGACGCCGGAGAGCAAATATTCCGTCCCGCCGAAGCCGGACTTCGCCAACCACACCGCATCGGTGTTGCCATCGATGACTTTCGTCTCCGCATTGCAGCAGGCATGGTCACTGACGACCCAATCGACTTTGCCGTCGAGCACCATCTGCCACAAAAATTCGACATCTTCTCGCGGGCGTATCGGCGGGTTGACTTTGGCATACGCTTTTGTCGGCGTGTCCACATCGAGCAGCAAATGACCGACGGTGACTTCGCGCTTGAAGTTGATATGTGGGAAGACCTCCTGCATCATCAACGCGGCTTCAAGCGCTTTGCGCGAACTCAAATGCAGCAGATTGATATTCAGGCATTCGGTTTCGTAGGCTAGGTACGCCGCTATCCATATTGCAAGCCCTTCGGAGTGTGGCGGCCTTGCTGCGCTGTAAGCCCGTAAGCCGGTCAATGACGGGTCGGCCTCGACGATTTTGGTGTACGCATTCAAAATATCTGCGAGTTCACAATGCAGGCTGACGCTGATGGCGTCGGCCATGTCGGGGTATTGGGCCATCAAGCGCTGTGCCGAGCGCATGATGAATTCAAAATGGGCGATGTCATAACGGTCGTCTTCATCAATCATCAAGAATTCGTGTTGCTTGTTCGACTTGCCGTGCAGACCATATCCACCATAGAACATGAAAATCTTGAACGACGAGACGCCGAATTCGTTCAACAACATCTCCATCTCATCGATGTGTGACGGGCTGATCGGCGCAAGATGATAGGCGTAATCGACCCAATAATTGCCCTCAGAATGTTGCAGCACTTCCGGGAAAAAGTCGCGGTATGACCCGCCTTTGTTCAGATACAATTGCCCGGTGCGAAAGTACGTAATCGCCGTCGTGACGCCGCCCATCGCCGCCGCTTTGCTCTCGGTGACGGCATCAAGCGGCAGATGATTGTAAATGCCGACGTGCATGTGCCCATCGACAAGACCCGGAAAACCGAGCAAATTGTTCGCGTCGATGACTTCATGCGCGTCATCGGGGGCGATATTCGCTTCGATGCGTGCGAATTTGCCGTCCTTGATGCCGATGTCGAGGGTATCAACAGTGGTTTTGTTGGGGCGGACGACGCGCACATTTTTGATGACGGTATCGAGTGCCGAGTCATTGGTCATAAATGATACTCCTGTAGCGATGACAAATCGCTAAGACGCAAAGGACATAAAGAAAAGATAACTACTCATCACCCGCAACGTATCACTCATTAATCGGGTTAATCGCCTGCATATTGTTAATGTGATACTGAAATCGGTCGGCACGATAAACACCGCGAAAGACTTCGACGGGTTTGCCGTCAGCCGTCATCACCGTGCGCCGAATGATGAACATCGCTGCCCCCTTTTCGACATCAAGCAGGTCGCAGTCTTCTTTGTTCGCAATGCTCGCTTCAAGGATGCGATTGGCAATACCGCCGTTGAGAATGTGGCGCAGGTAGCGTAATGACCCCCCTGTGCTGAAGCTGCTCTCGTCAATCGTGTTGGCGAAGTCCGGGGCGACATACGCCGTGTGATGCCCAATCGGTTCGTCGTCAGCTAGCCGCAAACGACGCAATTGAAAGACCATCGTATCCGTTTCGATATTGAATTGAGCGGCAACGTCATGCGGGGCGGGGACATACCCAGCGAAGAGCAACTTCCAACCCGGCGTCATCCCGCGTTCGCGCAGATAATCGACCAGCGAAGGATGTTGTGTCGGGCTGTGGCTGATTTTTGGCTCGGCGACGAATGTCCCACGCCCACGATAGCGCGTCACTTTGCCTTCGAGTTCAAGCTCACGCAAAGCCTGCCGCACCGTCGTCCGGCTGACGTCATATTGCTCTTGCAGTTGCAGCTCAGTTGGCAGCATGTCGCCCGGTTGCCAGCGATGATTTTCGATTTGTTCGACCAAAATTTGCTTGAGTTGATAATAAAATGGCAACGGCGAGTTGCGGTCAATATTCATGAAATTTTCCGGATAAAAGATATATTGTCATGACTATAGCACATTTAAGATACATTTACAATCAATTGGCATGACGAGATGGGGTCGATAGCGGGGACATAATAACGTACTTACAGTCGATGCCGTATTGACGCTCCAAATGGAAATTGGTACACTGTGCGCGACAGATAGGCGTCATGGGGCTGTGGCGGAATGGCAGACGCGGTGGTCTTAAAAACCACTCTCTTCGGGGGTGTGGGTTCGACTCCCACCAGCCCCATTTTTCCTTCAACACCATACAGGACTGACGCAAAATAGGGGTAACGGACGCACAGTAGCGCGTCCGTTACTATTCATGTCACGAAGCGGTGAATCGTTACCGATATAGCGATTCGTCGACTCGACTCTTGCCATGTCAAAGGATTTCGCTATAATGGCATTTCCATTGGGGAGTCGCCAAGCGGTAAGGCACCGGACTTTGGATCCGGCATTCGCAGGTTCGAATCCTGCCTCCCCAGCATCCCCCCTTTGCCGACACACGAATGACGAGTATGCTGCCCCGTCTTAGACTTGCTTGCGTTTTTCATCGAAGGCCTGAATCTTAGCAATCACATCGCGGACGGGTTTGGCCTGTTCCTCCTCAAGCACATTGGCAAGCCGCGTCAAGGTATCGGCCAACATCGAGAACACATACGGCGAGTCTGCCGGGGCGATGTCAAAAACCATTTCGAGGACGGATTCGGCTTCTGCGACTTTGCCTTGTGCCAAACGCGAAGTCAACAAGTCGGCATACGCCCAATAATTATCGACCTCAGCCTGCACCTCGCCCCACGCCAATTGTTCAACACGTTTATAAGTATGCTGCATCTTTTCGCGCTCGCCCTTTTGTACATACAACAGCGCGAGATTGCTGAATGGATACGACGAGTGCGGCGTGACCTCCGCCGCTTTTTCATAAGCGCGAATGGCCGCGTCGATTTGCTCACGACGCCGATAGAGACCACCGAGCGACCCCCACCACGATTCGTCATCCTCATCAATCATCTTGGGTTGAATTTCAAGCGCACGCAGCAACAACCCCTCGGCTTTATTGAGCATCCTGTCGCGAGCGTCGCCCTCTTCCATACTCTCGCCGATACGCCGGTAGACATAACCGAGCGATGCCAACGCCGGTGCGAAATCTTCTTCGAGTTCAAGCGCCTTCATCAAATGTTCTTCGGCTTGTTCAAGATTGCCGCGTTGGGTATGCACATAACCGAGCCGATAATGAATGATGAGATTGTTGGGGTCGAGTTCGAGCGCACGGCGATACGTGTCCAGCGCTCCCTCGAAATCTTGCGCTTTGTATTGCCGCTCACCGAGTGGCAACAACGACATCGCCAACGACGAGCGCTCGGTTTCTTGCCGCAAGGCATTCGAGTCTCTTTTGAGTTCGTCGCGCAATTCATCAAGTTCATGTTGGCGCAACACGATCTCCTTCTCAAAGCGCTCGCGCGTTTCCACCATTTCCTGTTGTAAGTTACGCCACCGGTTGACGACATAAGCCCCACCGGCGATGGCGAAAATCGTCAAGACACCACCGAAGACCTCGAACAAACCGAAGAGATTGAAAGCGAGGTCGGCATCACGGTCACTTTTTGCCGCCGCTTCCTCGGCATCTGCGGCAGCCGTAGCCGCCTGTGATGCAAATCTTTCGGCACGTTCAGCCGCATCAAGCGCTTGTTGTACTGCAGGTTGCGTTGCCGATGGGGCATCATCTTGCGCGAAGACGACCGAAGCTACCCATAAAATCAACACGATACTGATTAGTCCTGTTATCTGCCGCATAATAGAATTCCTCGTTCCAGAAACAGATACGACACCTGTGCGACGCATCCAAATTTTCGATCAAGATGACAAGATATTGAACCGCCGCTCATGTAACATTGAAATAATCTTTGAGTTTGTCGCGCAGGCCTTCTGGCCCGGCTTTGAGCGAGACGATATGCACATCGCCTTGCTCAATGATTTCGGCCAAATCTTGCTCGCCGTTTGCGTTGCCTGTTTGTATGGCTTCCACCAATTCATCGGCGAAGCGCCCACTCCCCGCGAGCACCAACAACGGCATCTTCAAACCCGGCGATGTCGAAAGTTGATGCACTTCAACCCGTGTGATCGGCCCGCCATTGATGATGAGGCCAACGACCGGCTTTTGCCCGTATCCGGTCAATGCGTGGGCGATATGCGCCATCATGGTCGATTCATCACCGAATTCGTTGCCATCGACCAGCACAAAGTGCGAATGACCGCTGTCGAGATTCGCCATGCTGCCGGGATTGTTGTATCCCGGATAGGCAATCGCCCGATGGGGCACAACCCCCACCAATGGAAAATGATACCGCAATTCGCGGCGTGCCATACCAATCATTTTCATGACGCCCGAATCGGTGCCGCCGTCTACAATAGCGATTTGATTTTGCTCGGCGAATTTCGCTAGGCCAATCTCGAAAATTGAACCGGTTGCCAGCCGGTCGCGTTCTTCCATATCCATCGCCCCACCCATGATGATGAGTGCAGGCATCGGTTGTTTGAAGCCGAGTGCTTCGAGTGTTGCAAGCGCATCACCATTTTGAGGCACATTAATCGCAAATGCTGAGCGCCCCTCGCCAAAATTGATGATGAATCGTCCTTGACCTGCAACCATGATTTTATCCTCTCATGATGTATATTGTCGATAGTAACGCAGGATTGATTTCTGAGCCAATTGATATTTTCAGTATCTCGCCCTTGTCTTTATCGTTTATTATAATACGCGACCGTTTGTCGTCATCCGAAAGGCCTAGCATGTCACCGATTGCCCCCCGATTACTCGTCTGGTACGACCAGCACGCTGCCACATTACCATGGCGCGGCACACCCGACCCGTATCGCGTTTGGCTGTCCGAGATTATGTTGCAACAAACACAAGTCGAAACCGTTAAGGCTTATTATACTCGATTTTTGCAGGCCTACCCGCAAATCACGGCACTTGCTGCCGCGCCATTAGACGACGTGCTCAAATTATGGGAAGGCTTGGGGTATTACAGCCGCGCCCGCAACCTCCACAAAACGGCACGAATCATCGCCTACGACATGGACGGGCGCTTCCCACAAACAGTCGAAGCATTGCAACAATTGCCGGGTATCGGGCGTTATACAGCCGGTGCGATTGCGAGTATCGCGTTTGGTGTGCGTGCGCCGGTGCTTGACGGCAATGTGACGCGAGTCTTTGCGCGATTGCTTGACCTCAGCGATGATACGACACAACCGGCGACGAAAACGATGTTATGGGCACGGGCGGAGTCGTGGCTGCCGCATCAACGTGTGGGGGATTACAATCAAGCTTTGATGGAACTGGGGCGCACGGTCTGCAAACCGCGCCAACCGTTGTGTCATGAATGCCCTGTGCAAGCACAATGCAAAGCCTTCGCCAATGACACGCAAGCGCTGCGTCCCGTCAAGAAGAAACGCCAACCCGTGCCACACTATGACGTCACCGCCGGGCTTATCTGGCATGATGACGGGCGTTTGTTGATTGCGCAGCGTCCACTCGATGGTTTGCTGGGTGGGTTGTGGGAATTTCCCGGCGGCAAGGCCGAAGATGGCGAAACACTGCCTGCGTGTTTGCGGCGTGAACTGCGCGAAGAATTGGCGATTGAGGTCGAGGTGGGGGACTTATTCACCGTCGTGCGGCACGGCTTCACGCATTTCAAGATTACCTTGCACGCCTTCACCTGCCGCTATCTCGGCGGAATCCCGCAAAAAATTGGCGTCCACGATTGGGCGTGGGTATCGCCGGACGATCTGCGGCGCTACAGCTTCGGCAAAGCCGACCGCGCCGTGATTGACGAACTCGAAAATCGTCGCAATATGTTGTTGTGAAAATGATGGCGCAGCAGCCGATATTGAACAATAACCGCCGCGCTTCGTAAATCAGGGTGAACAACGACACCGCTTATTTTCAAGGGAGGCCACTCATGGAAAAGCGCGTCACGAATTCATTCACAATGGTCGTCGAACGACGCATTTTAGATTATCTCGTCCGCGTTGCACCGACTTGGGCGGGGCCGGGTTTCTTCACGACGATTGGCATTCTCGGTTCGTTATTGATCTTCATCAGTTATTATCTGACGAATCTCGACAGCAAATTTTTGCTGCTCGTCAATCTTGGCATTTTCCTTAATTGGTTCGGCGACAGCCTAGACGGGTCGTTGGCACGTTATCGCAACATATCGCGCCCACAATATGGCTACTTTGTTGACCACGCCGTCGATGTTGTCTCGATTTTTTTGACCGGTCTCGGTCTGGGGTTATCGCCTTATTTGGGATTGGAAGTTGCTTTGTTGATTGTCGTCGGTTATTTGATGATGATGCTGCTCGTCAGCTTAGCGACATTTGCGCACGGCGTCTTCCGCTTGTCGTTTGGACGTGTCGGGCCGACGGAGATGCGCATCGTCTTGATGACGATTAATGTGGCGTTGTTCGCTCTTTATAACAACAGCCTGCCCGTCCTTATCGTTGGCATGTTCAGCATCATCGACCTGATTGCATTGGCCGTCGGTCTCATCATGGTGGCGACATTCATTCTTGCGACGGTCAGCAAGCTCAACGAACTCGACCGCTTAGACCCCGAACCAACAAGCGGGTAAGCTGAGCAGTTGCACATCCACGTGTCGCCATCACACACGCACGAATTTGCGTAACATTGGCCAATCGACGGGGGCTTTGCCGCCGGAGTATGTGGCCGCGACTTCGCCGATATACACATTGCCGACAGAGTCTACCGCGATGTCGTGCGGTGCGAAGAAGCGCCCATCGCCCAACGGATCGTGCATCCCCCATTCGGATATAATCGTCCCCCGGGCATCGCGCACGGTGATGCGACCGGACGGTTGGCTCAAATCAACATGAGCACGGTCATAGAGGAAAAGTGCGCCCAACTCGGCGATGTAAAAATTGCCGTTTGCATCAAGACACATATTGTTCGGCCAACGCACATCGTCCCATTGCGTGACGAATTCGCCATCGGGCGTGAAGACCTGAACGCGCCGATTCATGCGATCCGAAATATAAACCAGTCCTTCGTGGTCAACCAAGACCCCGTGCGGCAGATGGAATTGCCCCGCCTCGCTACCGAACGTCCCCCACGAAAACAAATGGATGCCATCCGGTGTAAATTTATGGATGCGGGCGTTGCCATAACCATCGCTGACATAGATGTCGCCGCCGCGGGCAAGCGCGACGCCGGTCGGATAATTGAACGGGGGATGGGGCTGCTCGACAACTTGCCCGCGTGCGGTCAGTTCTTGCGCAGTTGCGTGTCGATTTGTGCTCTCGATAGCCATCAGCAGCGTGCCGTCCGGTGCAAATTTCAGCACCCGATGCCCCATATCATCGACACAGAAAATATTGTCATCCCGGTCGATGATGATGTGGTGGGCGCGTTTGAACACATCGCCGCCCCACGCCGCCAAAAAATTCCCGTCACGATCAAAAACGGCGACAGGATTGAAGCCGCGTCCTAAAGCGTACACGCGGTCTTGCGAGTCAACGGCGACGCCAGAAATTTCTTTCACCCGCCAATTTTCTGGCAAGTGTGCCCAACCGGAGACTTCTTCGTAGACGAACTTGCTCGAATCAGATGGCATCATGCTAATCCCTCGATGATTTTCTGAAAATAAAAACGATTAAACCGCAAAGTCGCCAAGTTCGCCAAGAAAAGCGAAATGTAGCGGCACTAGCCAGCACGGTTCGCTCTTGTGTATAGTTGATTCGATGACTTTTCGGTCTCTATATAGTCGTAAGGATGCAAATTGTGAAAATCTTATCTGTCAACGTGTCATTGCCACGCGATGTGGTTTATCGAGGCCGAGTCGTCTCCACTGGCATCTTCAAGCAGCCAGTCGAGGGGCGTGTCATGCTGCGGACGTTGAATCTCGATGGCGACGGACAAGCCGACCTCAATGCGCATGGCGGCATCTACAAAGCGGTTTATGTTTACACCATCGAGAATTATGCTTACTGGAAAAACGAACGCGACCGCGACGACTTCACGCACGGGCAGTTCGGCGAAAATTTGACGGTTGAAGAGATGACCGACGATGCCATCAATGTCGGCGATGTCTATCGCATCGGCAGTGCCGTCGTCGAAGTGACGCAGCCGCGTGTGCCGTGCTTCAAACTCGGTATTCGCATGAACGACCCGAAATTCCCGAAACTGTTCCTCAAAAGTTGCCGCACCGGATTTTACTTGCGCGTCGTCAAAGAAGGCGAGGTCGGCGCGGGGGACACCATCGAACGCATCAAGAGCGACCCGCGCCGCATGAGCGTCCGCAAAATTTGCGACCTGCTCTATCATGATCCGGAGAATATCGCCGATGCAAAAACTGCGCTGCAAATCGAAGCGCTCTCACCCGGATGGCGCGGTTCGTTCGAGGAACGTCTCGCGGCGGCGAGTATGCCATAAATCAGACCAAACAGCTATCGTAATATCAGTTTTGGCTAACGGATGTCATTCAGCGTGTGGCACATTGATTGAGAAAATCGCTCGGCGTCCTTTGCGTCTTCGCGGTTGATCCGTTCTATTTTTAGAGAAGGGCGTTGCTACAACGGATAGACGGCCTCGTGGCGGTATTGTGCCCCTTGTGCAGACAGCGTGCTTGAAAAGAGAATCATCTCGTGGATGGGTATCGGCGTCGTCGCGAAATCGCGTTGCGTCTCCAAAAATTGTTCGACCGCTTTAGCGTCTGGCGATTTGAGCCGGGCAAGCGTGATATGCGCTTTGAACGGACGATTTTCGGGTGGAACACCGACTGACTGCAAGGCGTGTTCAACATCGCGCTGCAATTGCACAAGCGGCGGATTGGTCGCGATGCCGACCCACAAAACGCGGGCGGGTTTACGGTTGCCGGGCGGAAAACGACCGACGCCTTGCAATAACAATTCGACCTTGCGTTTCGCCACCGATGCCAACGCTGTTTTGATTTTCTCCGCCTGCGCGTCCTCGACCTCGCCGATGAAACGCAGCGTCAGGTGCATTTGATGGCGCTTCACCCATCGCGCCCCATCGATACGAGTTTGCAAAGCGGTCAATCGCGTTTTGGTTTCGTCGGGCAAATCAATCGCAACAAATAAACGCGGCACAGCTCACCTTTCTCAATGACACGTCGCCCATCGATCACTCGACGATAGTCACTCCATTGAATGACTCATTCGCCAACAGAGTCGGCTGGTAGTTATTCTCGATGGTGTTGCGGTCACGACGGGGTGGCGTGCCGTCAGTTTGCGGATTGTTGAACGAGAACGGTATCGGCATGAAGATCAACACAAAAATCACCAGCGACACTATCGAGATCAAACGACGGCGTGGGTCGAGCTTTGTGATGGCGTCCAACGGCACAGCATGAACCTGCCCGAACAAAAAGAGCAGCGCCACCCATAAAAACCACAATGGACTAACGGTGACGGCGAGGAGGAACAATGCGATGAGAATCGGATAGTAGAGCGCTTTTGCGCGATGGCCGATGAGCGAATACAGAATGTGCCCGCCGTCGAGCTGCCCAACGGGGATCAGATTGAGCGATGTAATCAACAGCCCAACCCATCCGGCGAACGCGAGTGGATGGATAAAAACATCTTCGCCGCCCGACGGCAATATCCGCCCGAAGATGATGAGTTTTGTCAGCAGATAAAGAATCGAATTGCCCTCAGTGAATGTCGGTTCATTGGTCGGGATGGGCATGACTTCGGAGAGCAGTAACCCGACGATCAAAATCGGGAGCGCGAAGATCAAGCCCGCGAGCGGCCCCGCCGCGCCGACTTCCATCAATACTTTGCGATTGCGCATCGGTTCGCGCAATTGAATGAATGCGCCGAGTGTGCCGAAAAGACCGAACGGCAGTGGGATAAAATAAGGCAATGTCACATTCAGATTGTGCCTGCGTGCGGCCCAATAATGACCGAATTCGTGCGCGACGATGATCGTCATAAGGCCGAGACCATACGGCAGGCCGTGTCGCAGCAGCGTTAAGTCGCTTGTGAGGGCCTCGATGCTTGCAATCTCGCCGGACTGCAAGGCGCCGGTGACAATCACGCTGAGGAATGTGGCGATGAACAACAGTAGATTCGGCCACCATGGGCGGACGGACGCTTGAATACGATGATCTAAAATGTGGATGACGTGGACGGTTTTATCGAAGCGCTCAACTTTGCGAATGTCTTCGCGGAACACAGGCATCTGATTTTTGGGTTCGAGCAAGGCATCCAATTGGTCATACGCTTTCTCAGACCCTATCAACAAGCGGCCTTCAAAGGTGGCTATCAAACCGCTTTGCTGTCCCGGCAAAACGATACCCTTCGCGAAGATTGATTCGTCGCCGCTTGGATAAAAGGTCACCTTTTCAATCGACATCACCGACGCAACGATTTCTTGCAATTCGATGTGGTCGTCAGACGCGCTCTGCTCCAAAAAGTCATCCTCAAACAGCGAGAAGTCCACCGGGGATTGCTGACTGTGAGCAGAAGCGGATTCATTCAGCATACACATTAACTCCAGAACATATTGCCAATCGAATGCTCATTATACGCAAGAAACATTAGCTTGGCGTTATAATTTGCCACGCACTGCCGCGTTGCAACAATTGTAAGACCGACCCGTCGGCGCTGCTGATGTACAGTGTTTGCGAGCCGTCGGGCGCGGTCGCGACTTGTACGAAGCCCTCGAATGTCAGTTCCGGCGATGTGCCTAGCCCGAGTCGATTGCGGACGACATCATTGCCGCGCCAGACAAAGCCGAGAATGCGCAACGGTTGCTCAAGACCGGGCGGCGGCACAAAACTCGTTTCGAGTTCGGGGTGGATGTCCGGGTCATATCGATTCGGGAAGACTGCCCACGCCGGGTCGTTGCCATCGTTGAACAGCGCATACACATTGTTGGTGTTTTCGAGATAAATCATCCGGCCACGTTCAAATGGCTCTTCGATGATGTTGAGTGTTTCGGGCGGCCCATCGGGGCAGGCGTCTGGGCCGGGTGTGAAGAACCATTGGTTCGGGCACGACAACGGAATCGATAGGGTGACTTCGCTCGTCAACGGGCCGTTATTAACGCTTAACACGAAGTCGACGCTGCCGCGGTCGTCGCGGCTTGTGCGCACGGTCAGGCTGCCGTCGGGCGCGACATTCCACACTTGATTGCGTTCGCCGAAGGCATCAAGCCGATAAATCGACGCATCATTCGCGCCGCGTGCTGACCAAAAGAGCGTCACCGTGCTGCCCGGCGCGACGGCAACTTGGTCGGACGTGAAGAATTCGATGCGTGGCGCATTCGGGTTGAGCGGGTCGGTCGGCACAACCGCGACCTGTGCGTCGGCGGGCGTGCTCGTCGCGCCGAAAATCGCCGTCGGCGACGGCCCGCCGGTGACAGTGACCGGGACACGAGTCGGGGTATGCGTCGGCGTCGCATTTTCGTCCGGCGTGCGCGACGGGGTCACGGTGAAAGTCGCCGTGACGGTCGGGCGCTGTGTCGGGATGATTTGCTGCACATTGGCGCCACAAGCGGTGATGATGAGCGCAATGATGAAAAATAATGTAGGACGAAAGTGGCGCAAAGCAGCATGGGTAACTTTTAGAATCATTGTCCGGTGACTGTTATCTTTGTCTTGCGTCATGCGATAACTTTAATCACGAATCGCAATCTCGACAAGCGTGACAACTCGCTAATTGCTCTTTTGAAAATAAACGATCTTTATACCGCCAAGACACCAAGAACGCCAAGAAAACAGTCCATCTGAGTAGTTACAATTGATCTATGGGGACGCCACATTTTTTTGGTATAATGCAGCCGTAATACAAGACTGAGACGATACTATAGACGGTTTTGACAGTTATTCAGCCGTCTGAATTCTAATATTGAAGCGAGAAAACGTATGAATTTAGATACAAGCCGCATCGAGAAATGGCCGGTCATCAGTTGGGCTATCGAGCATCCACGTTTGGCCGCATGGATTGTGTTGGCGACCGGCATGGTTGTGATGATTGTTTATGCGGCGCGGGATGTCGGCCTTGAAGCGTCGCAGTGGGTCGCGCTCATCGTGGCGACGGTATTGGTCGCCGGTGCTTGTGTGTGGATTATCAGTTGGGAAGACGCCGACGAACTTGAGGACGACGAATCGCTGCCGGGCGCGATGAAGAGCGATGCGTCCGCCACTGAAGCTGTTGTGACCACACAGGTTGAAGACAGCTCTGCCGAAGAAGAGTCCGCAGAAGAATCTGCTGATGCCGATGACGACGGCGAAGAAGATGATGAAGCGGCCGCGGCAGTTGTCGCAACGGCGGATGATGATAGCGACGACTCAGATGATAGCAACGCGGACGATTCCGACGGCGATGACTCCGACGACTCAGACTAATCAACCAACGATTCCGCAATACACGTCAAGCATTTTGCGCCTCAAGCAGTTGTTTGAGGCGTTTGTAATCGGCATTAATCGACCGGCGCACCAACACAGCCATCAATGGCTTGAAGAGGCGAAAGAATCCGCTTGGGTCGCCGGTGATGACAGCGTGGACACGAGTCGCTTCTCCAATCGGCTCAACAGAACGCATGAATTCAATCGGGAACGAACTCGCAATCGTTTTGGCCTTGATCTTGCGACCGGGTTCGTATTCGACAACCTCAAATTCCGAGACAATCTCGCGCCCCAAAAATTTCGCAACCTGTCGATAACGTGAGCCGACACGCAAGGGCGGGTCGGTTGTGAATTGACACGACTGCATCCCACTTTGCCATTTGGGGTTGTTCTCGAAATTCGACAGAAATGCGAACACGGCCTCCGCCGGGCGATTGATTGTGATGTCAATCGTCGTGGTAATCATGTGTACCTCATATCTTGGCGCTCTTGGTGTCTTTGCGCTTGAATCATTTTCATTTTTTGCTTTCAATGTGCCACACGTCGCATGACATCCGCTATCCAAACTGACGTTAAATGAGATGATGCGCCAACTTCAGCAAAATCTGCCCCCATCCCTTTTCGTGGCGCTCAACGCTTGAGGCATCCGGCAATTGTTCATGCGTTAGCGTGAGTTCGCATCCGGATGAGTGTTCGCGCAATTCAATCGTGACGAGTGTTCGTTGTTGTTGTGTCCCGTCCGAAATCCATGTGAAGACGAGACGATGGGGT
>RFIA01000129.1 GCA_003695675.1 Chloroflexota bacterium | reverse complement strand
TGTGTGTGCCCCTAAACAGTGCCCTTCAGGGTACTTGTCTTGCCCGGTAGCCGGAGACTTCAGTCTCTGGCGGCATTTTCCTGTTTGTGCTGTATCTCCCCTTCGCCCATTGGGAGATGAGTTCGCCAACAACATCGTTTGTAGAGGCGACCCGCCGGGTTGTACCCTACGCATCACGATTCTAAAAATTCGGCTGCAATGAAGCGCGTCATCTCGCAATTTCGCGTCGTGATGACGTGCAAGCCATTCCCCGCCCGTTGGGTGAAGCGCATCGTCAACGTGGTCGAGACAGCGCCGCGCACATCCGTCGCGACATAACTGCCATCCGGTCGATGCAGCAGTTGAAATAAACCGAATGGGCCGCGTATGCGCACGCGGTCGCCGTTCTCGCGCACATCGAGCAGAAAGATACCCGCCTCAAATGCGAACGCGGCATCATCAGCCGGGCAATCGCCGATGAAGCGCTGTGTGCCAATCGTGAGCTGCCATTCGCCCTCAAGCGGCAGGACGCCGGTATCGGTCGGTGCGGCGGTCGATAGCGCGTTGACTTGTGGCGTGAAGGCCTGAATATTGCTGACCGACTCGGCGGGCGGCGTCGGCATGGTGATGACCGATGGCGGCGGGAATGTCGCCGTCGGTTGCAGAGTCTGCGGCGTGTTGGATGGCGGCTGCGCCGTCGGCGATACGGTGCGCGTCGCCGACGCCGTGGCGATGGATGACGCCGCGCTTGAGCATCCGGCGATGAAAAGCAATCCGATGGCGATACAAACGATGGGCATTCTCATGCCATGATGATGACACGATTGTGCCGATATTGCCATGCTGTGCGGTGGAAACCGCAGGGTCTACGCGCGGAAACCACTGTGTCTACTTTTCTTGCGACAAAGGTAGCGTCCGGAAAATAATTCGAAAAACCGCAAAGACGCAAAGAAAGCAAAGAGGTCATAAAGGTTGCACGATGATGAATACGTTGCGTGTTTTTTGTAGGAGCGCGGCGCGCTGCGCTCTTACACGCACCGATTTTCTGCTGCTAACCGAAGGTCACTTAAAGACACAACCTGAGATTTTAATGTGAAGCCCGAAAAGCGCCTGTATTAGAGGAATGTTGGAGAAATTCTTCACAGACTGTTTCGAGGAAAGAATCAATCTGCCTAATTCGTCAGGATACAAATTGGCAAATCCTTATTGTTACACACAGATCGAGTTTATTGGGGCGTTCGCGGCGTAAGCAAGACCGTACAGACATACGTCTCATCAAACATACTTCGCATCACACATGATGACACGCCGTGTTGTAATGTTATTTCGAGGAAGCACAATAATAGTTAAGGAAGTGTACTCATGAGACGTATTTTCAAAATCGCCCGTCTGATTGTGGGCGCCGCCATTCTCGTGGTTGTCCTCACAGGGGCGCGGATCGGTGTCGAAGCACTACGCAACAACAATCAACAAGGTATTTTCGGGGAGGAACTCACGGTTGATGGATTCATCACCGAAGCGATTAACTCCGACGCTTTTATTCTGCGGCAAGATGAGGCCGAAATCGACAGCTTGATCGAATTCTTGTTCGACACGAACGAGGTGCTCGTCGTCAACGATACCGACGATGACTTTCGGCTTCAATTGATTATGCGCGATGAACGGGTGCGCATCACCGGTATCGTGCAACCGGCCTATGTCGATAGAGCTGCTGCGATTGCCGATCCCGGCGTATTGGTGCGGCGCACACCCGAACGCAATACGACGACCGCTTCGGTTGTCGTCGCGAGTTCAAGCTCAAGTTCGACAAGCAGCACGTCGTCAAGCACCTCGTCCGATTCATCTTCATCATCGTTCCTCGCCACATCGAGTAACCGACCGGGCGCGAACAACAACACTACGAACGATACTGCGTCAAGCACAGATGATGAGCAACCAACCAGCCGTGTTCAAATCATCCCGTCGAGTCGAGAAACACAATCGCAGCAAGAACCGGCGTTCGCGACTGCTGTGCCAACTGATGTGCCGCAGCCCCGCACGATAACGACCGACGCCCGCAACCGACGCGACGATTCCAACGATGGCTTTGTAGATAGCATTGCAGACACCATCGGCGATGGGGCAGCGGCAATTGACGACTTCATCCTCGACATCGGTGTTGATCTCGGCTTAATTCGTGACCGACGTCAAGTTGACCTCAACGGCATTCTGCGCGACGATGTGTTGCCCTTATACGCGAACATGCCCGTGTTGCAAGTGCGCAGCGTCGATGATCTCGTCGCGTCCCCGCGCATCGAAGACATCATCTTCGACCCCGAAGAATTCTTCGGGCGCGAGATTTCGATTGATGGCAATGTTAGCGAAGTGCTCGCTTCGAACGCCTTCGTCATCCGCAGAAGCGGTTCCGCCGACCCATTGATTGTGATCGAAACCAGCGATTTTCAGATCGACGACATCTTCGACAGTTTCAATTATCACGATCTCGATGTCAACTCACCGGCGGGGTCGTATGTACGGGTCTATGGGCAAATCATGGAATTTGGCGACCCGGCCTTGCAGGACAATGTCGATGTCGATTTGAATGACCCGATCTTCTCGCAATTCGACAGTGACGATATTGTCCTCGTGGCCGATGAGATTCAAGAAACCTTCCTCGATCATACGGTGGATGGCATCACCGATGATCCGGAACGATTCTTCAATCATGAGATTGAGCTTGAAGGCACAGTCGCGGAGATGTTGACGGAAACGGCCTTCTCCATTCGCGGCGACAATCTCGATTATTTCGACCGCCTCTTGGTTTTGTACGACACGATTGGTGAAGTCAACAATCAGGTGCCGGGTTCTGACCACGCCAACATGATCCTCGCGCTGAATGAGGGCGACCGTGTCCGAGTTGGCGGCATCGTTTCGGTGTTCGTCGAAGACACGATTGAAGAAGAATTCGAATTCGATGAACGGGTTATCGACAGCGTTGTCTTTGAAGACTTTGAAGGCAAAGCAGTCTTAATCGCCAACACGATCATCAAGCTCGACAACTGACCTACCCGGTCGTGTCCTTATAGGTGATGTGCTGCCTATAGGCCTTACGCAGTTCAACGAGACAGGTGTGTTTTTCGTAGGGGCGCAGCGCGCTGCGCCCCTACATGAACCCTTATGATCCCGTCAAGTTTTCAACTGCGTCACTTCGAGCCTATTTTGCGTAAATCCTATATTGTATTTATTACCGATTTTGCTTGTCAATTCTCAT
>RFIA01000128.1 GCA_003695675.1 Chloroflexota bacterium | reverse complement strand
GCAGCGAGACCGTCCCCTGTTCGGCGACGAAGACTGTCAAGCTGTCTCGGTCACGGAAGAACGTCAGGTCAACGGCGTCGTCTTGCGCCATCACCGGGCTGAAAATCATCACGAACATTATGAGTACAAACCATCGCCGCATATCATACACCTCATCATCAAATACGATTTCGCTAATAGCCTCTATTAAACCGCAAAAGCATAACAAATGCAAAATCAATCGTGGCGAAAAATGTTGCGAAAAAGATTACCTTTTTGTAAACACAAGCCGTGTGTTTTGTGGTAGGCTGTTCTTAGGCGTGAAAAGCAGCAAGGAAAAAGTGAAAAGTAAATGAGGTGGCGCTTCACTTGATACTTTCCACTGAATGTGTGACATTGACGACAATTTTGACAAGATACGGATGAAGACCAATAGTGGCGCTATTGGCACAAAATCTTGCTCTGCCATTGCCGCAAATGCCGCCACAAGCGCCTGAAAGTCGAGCAGTGGCTGATAGCTGACATGCTGAATAACTTCTTGCCGTTGTTGCCGCCGAACCCCCTCCCTATGCGTCGGCGGATGCGTCTTATGTGACCGGGACGTGCTTAGTCGTCGATGGCGGCATGGATATTCAATTGCGTTCGCCCGACGTTGACCGGCAGATTGATACTGATTTGCTCAACCGGTTAGACTGAATACATTTGTCGCAAAAGCTGTCGAACAGATTTGTATATAGGATGAGCGAGCAAAAGTCATATTTCTTGCCCTTCATTCACTTACCTATGTGTTCTCGACATGATATAATTCTACGCCATATAAAATGTCAATTTCAACAATGCGAGCGATGTAGGTGATGACGGTAGACAATGTTGAGCAAAGTAAACGCGAGGATAATCAACCAAAAAGATTGAATTCACCCGATCCCGTTATCAGATCAATGTATCTTGAAATTACAAATATTTCTCAAGGGTTGAATATTGCTTTATTGGTTGAAAATGTGACAGATGAGCGCTTCCGTTCCAGCATTGTGGAGCATCTTTACAGCCCTATACTCTTTGCACTCGCTAGTTTACTTATCACGATCATTTTCTGGACACGCTACTACTTTGACACACGCATCATTAATCGCTCGTATCGTACCTTTGCAGCATTGTGGTTTTTTATTCATGCTGTCACAGTAGGTATCAATGTCAATCTCGTACAAGAGCCTTCAGCATGGATGCTTAGCGCCGGAGTATTGCTCTTTTTTGGAGCAGGTTTTTATTATTACAATCTTGCAGAAATTCGTCGAAAACAACGCATGAATGTTATTTCAGTACCTGAAGAATTTATTGAGTGGCAAACCCGCCGGATGTTTGAACTCGTCGCATTATCTATTTTATCATTCATAGGTGCGCTTTTAATTTTTGCTAATTCACAGACCAGTTTTTCAGTGAGTGTGGTTGCGCTCATAGCTGCCGTGTGGCAATTGCTCATCAATCGCGATTATCTGCGCTTCGATTTCATCCATGTCGGCGAATGACGCTGTATGACTGCTCTCGCAGCGCGTGGTTATTCCCCCGCACTGAACATCGCCACTTGACCGAAATCGTCCGGCGACAGGTCGCCGATGTTGGCATCGCTCGGCGTGAAGTCGCTGAGGAGAGCCTCTTGCATATCAGGATTTGGATTGACGACATCCATCAGGCGTGTTGCATTCGCGACGCCCTCTACCCCGCCACCGATGCGCCATTGCTCAGCGACCGGCAGCACATCGCGGATGCGCCACACACCCGCCGACGGGAAGCCTTCCTGACTCGCCACGGTGACGGCATACGACCATGCCGCCGGGTCACCCGGCAACACAGTACGCGGCACACGAATCGTCACGCGCCGTTGACCGGGATTGGTTTGTATCACCGGGTCAACATCAAGCTCAAGCAAGCCGTCATCGCCCGGCACATAAATACCCGGCGTCCACCCCTCCGCCCATATCGCGACATCCCATGCGTTGCCCGGCGTCAAGGCGGCGTTGCGTCCCGGCAGCAAGAGCCGTTCGCCACGCGCCGCGCCATCGACATCGATATAAATATCGACCGTTTGCACACTCAAGCCATTCGGTGAATTCCACACATTCTCGACCGGGCCGCGAAAATTCAAGCGGAAGATGATGTGCGTCTCATCTGAGCCGACGACGAAATTCGTGATGTCATAGACGCCGTCGACGAAGACCGCATCTTGTGGATAGGTGTATGAGCCGGGGCCGTGATCGTCATTGCTGATGTCGGTCACATTGAGGACGATATTCGGCACAGCCTCATCCGGCAAGGTGATGAGCGCGGGGCCTGCAAGCGGCGCGATGGCGACATTGTTTTCATCGACACTGAGCACAGCCCGCAGGTTGATGCGGTCGGCGCCGCGTGCTGCCGGAGAAATCACATTGAGCGGGACGCTGACTTCAAGCGTGCCGCCGTCGGCGAGCGCTGTCTCGAATGTGCCCTCGAAATTCCACGCGCCGCGCCCATCGGCTGTGTAGACCATCAAGTTAGGAAAACCTTGCTCAAACGTCATCTCCAGCAAACGTTCCGCGCCGAAACCCAATATCGGTTCGCCGCCGGTCGCTTCAAAGCGCGTGTAAGCATTGCTGTCGAGGTCGTCCGGCAAGTTGAGGTAAAAGCCGATTGTCGTGCTGTCATCATATTCAATCGTTGAGTCGAGACGCAGATAGAGACGGTTGCCGTCGAGGCCATAATACAAGCCTTCAAGCACAGCATCATCGAGCGGATAAAAGGTCGCGTCGTCCCATTCGTCGCCCGATGCGATGCCGTCAAGCTGCGGGGGCGTGAATGACTCCGATGGGGCACGTGCCGGTGCAATCGGCGCTGCCGGGATGATGGGGATGTTCACGAAGTCCGGCGCGGGGACGCCGAGCGCGTCATATACAAGCGCGAGATACCCGCGAAATTGCCGGTCGAACGCCGCATCGTCGCCCGAATTTTGATCGCTGCCATACCACCAAAACCAATCCGACCCCTCGGCGATGTACATCAACTCGGTGGCACGTTGCAAGGCTTCGCCCTCAAGTCGGCGCGACTCGCGTTGGAATATCTCGCGCGTCCGCCGCAGATAGTCCCACGCGAGATTTTCTTCTGCCTCGCCGATCCATGTGCTGTAACTGCGGTCAATCCACGAACCCGGCCACAAATCATCAATCGGACGCGGCGCTTCGTCGAGCATGTCGAGAAATTCTGACGGCGTGACAGCGCGGATGTGGTCGGCTTCGGACAAATTGCGATAGAGTGCGTTCAAGAAGTCTTTGCCGTCGTTCTCATAAAATTCCCACGCATTTTCGCCGTCGAGCAACACCGTCACGAGATGCGGCCCTGTCGCGCCTTCGGCGATGAGTTGCGCCTGAATATCGCTGAGCCGATTGATGAAGTCGGCGGCGGCTTCTTCGCCCGGCGTGCCCGAATATTCGAAGCCAATTTTGTCGGAGAGCAGGCGGTCGCGGAAGATGATGCGCGTCCGGCCACCGCGACCGCCGATGACGGTATACGGTCGATAGAGCGCGTCGGCTTGCTGAATTGTGTCGTTGCTGTCGCGGGTGAAGTCTTCGACCTGCGGCAAACTGCGTGCCAACACACCTTCGTCGGTGGCAATCCATTCGACATCGGCTGACGCGAACATCTGCACGACGGATTGCGCGACAGCTCCTTCAGCCGGCCACATCCCACGCGGCGGGCGCCCGAAGTGTGTTTCGTAAATTTCGCTCGCGAGATTGACTTGCCCAACCGCGTCTTGCCCGACGATGAGACGCGGTGGCAGTTCAGCATCCGGCATCGCAATCGCCGCGAGATTGCTATCGACGAGCAGCGGCAATATCGGGTGCGCGAAGGGTGTCGTCGTCACTTCGATTTGACCGGCCTCTTGCAAGGCGGCGTGTGTCGGCAGCACCTGACGCACAATCCGCAAATGTTCGTCAAAGATGATGCGCTTATCGCTTTCTGCATAATCGCGTTGTTTGGCAACGAGGCTCGCGAGCGGTTCTTCGGCCAAGAAGTCGGGGTCTGTCCACGCGAGATTGAATAACACTTGCAAATCACGAAAGTCTTGTGTCGTCCACGCCTCAAGCGCATCGTCAATGCCGAGCGAGTCGCGGCTGACGAGCAATTCCTGATAACGCGGGAAGCGAGCGATGATTCCCCGATTGGTGTCGAAAAAGCGTTCGAGTAAAAATCGTTTGTCCGTTGCGCTGAGTTCATCCGCCGGGATTTCTGCCATCGTCCAATAGATGTCTTTCGTGCCCGCGGCGATGTCCTCAAGTTGACGGATCAAGCTGCCGCTGAGGTTGAACGTGACATGCACATCCGGATATTGCGCGGCGGTCGTCGCCATGTCGAGATAATCTTTCGCCGCATGGAGACGCACCCACGGTCGTTGATAAACACCCGTGGCTGGGTCTTTGAAATACACGGGTTGATGCTGATGCCACACAAGGGCGACGTACAACACATCGTCGGCGGATGGCGCGGTTTCCTGCGCGGCGATGGGGGCGAATGTCAATAGGCTCGATAGAATTAACAGGTAAGCAACCCAACGCATGATGACAAACCTCCACTCTCGGTTACATCTTGACAACTTTGCGGCGAGGTTTCATAATAAAGGCACAGTGAAATTGTGCCTGTAGCTCAGTGGATTAGAGCGATTGTCTACGGAACAATAGGTCGGGGGTTCGAATCCCTCCAGGCACGCCACAGAACGCTCATCCGAACTTAAGGGTGGGCGTTTTTTTATGACGAATAGCTGCTAGGGCGTTACAAATTGTGTAGATCGTCCAATGAAATCAAATTCCGCCGCAGTGCGATGAGCGCCGCCGAGTGCCGGTCGCCCGCGCCGAGTTTGTTCATCGATTGCGCGAGCATCTCAATCACGGTTGGCATCGGCATTTGCAGATGGGCGGCAATCGCTTCAGTTTCATAACCACCGGCGACTTGTAACAACACCCGACGCTCGTCTTCTGTCAATTTTACGTCGCCATCGCTTTTGCCGGTCAACACACCGGTCACGATTTTCTCAGCAACGCCATGCCCCAAAACGAGATGACCCTCGACCACATTCGTGATCCCCTCGACGAGTTCGGTCTCATCGGCGGATTTGAGGAGATAGCCATGCGCCCCGGCGCGCAACGCTTGTACGATATACCAATCTTCCGCTTGCCCGGTGAGCACAAGCACTTTGACGTTCGGCGCTTTTGAGCGCACAGTCGGCAACACTTCGAGACCGGTTTTGCCGGGCATGTTGAGGTCAAGCAGCAAGACATCCGGCAGCAAGCTGAGTGTTTGCTCCAACGCTTCATCGCCATTGCTTGCTTCGGCCACGACAACAAATTCTTGGTGTTTTTCCAACATATTGATCAACGTGCGCCGCAGAATCGTGTGGTCGTCCGCCAAAATGAGACGCAATGTCGGTTGATCGGTTATGACACGCCGCGATTGCTGTGTGCCGGTGACAAGTGCGGGCGGGGTGTCATCAGCTTTTCCGGGAATCGTGATCGATGCTTGTAATGCCGATGCTAACGCTTTGCACGATTGATAGCGGCTGACGGGATTTTTCTCCATCGCCTTGAGAATGACATTTTCGAGGCCGAGCGGAATATCGGGCACATGGACATGCGGTGGTTGTGGTTGCTGTTGAACTTGCTGCAAAAGCAATGTGCCAATATCGTCGGAGTCGAAAGGCAGCACACCGGTGACAAGTTCGTACAACACGATGCCGAGCGAGTAAATATCGGTGCGGTTGTCGAGCGGTTTGCCCTGTGCTTGTTCCGGCGAGATATAAGCCGGCGTGCCGATGACCATCCCCGCAGTGGTGACTCGTTTGGCCTCTTTCGGCAGCGCGAGACCGAGATCCATAATTTTGATTTGGCCTTCGGGCGTCACTTTGATATTGGCCGGTTTGATGTCGCGGTGAATGATTTCGAGTTCGTGCGCATATTGCAAGGCGAGCGCAATTTGTATGCCGAGTTCGACGACCACTTCCGGCGACGACGGTACAAAATCCGCTAGCGATGTGCCCTCGACATATTCAACGACGAGAAAATGCTGCCCATCATCTTCATCAACATCATAAATCGACATGATATTGGGATGATTCAACTGCGCGGCGGCGTTTGCTTCTTGGAAGAACCGCTCGCGTGTGTTGGGGCGCACATGCGGCAGCAGCACTTTCAGCGCTACGTCACGGCCTAAGCGCGTGTCAATCGCTTTGTATACAGTAGCGGTTGACCCATCACCAAGATGTTCGATAATCTCATAACGGTCACGAAGTTTGCGTCCGATCATTTTTTGTCCTCATCGCGGCGCAATCTTACAAGAATGATATAAGTATAAGCATACCACAGCCTATCGATTGGTGCATCGCCTGTTCGGGGTAGATGTGGGGGCAATTTTACTTTCGCTTTGCACAAAATATATCAATCGGGTTACAAAAGCCTGAATAGCGTCCATATTTCGTAGCCCTTAAAATAATTCGCCGCTAGCAATGGGAATGACACGCCCACCGATATTGATTTCGATATCGTCGCCACGATTTGCGCTGCGATGCAACAACAATGACCGCCGCTTGATTTCATAGCCTTGTTCAGCACGGATAGCGATGCTATCTCGGTCGAAATATCGATACTTGACGAGATAGCCTGAGAGACATCCATTTGCGCTGCCGGTGGCGGGGTCTTCGGGGATGTTGAACAAATCGGCGAAGACGCGCACATTGATGTCGTTTTCATCATGATAGGTTTGTGGGCAGAAGGCAGCTATCGTCATCGCTTCGCCGCCTTCGATGAATGTCCGCAACTTGCGCACATCGATTCGTGCTTGTTTCATCGCATCGAGTGTTTTGATGGGGACGATGATGAAAGGTAACCCGGTTGAGACTTCCTGCACAGGGAAACGGTCATCAATATCGTCAACACCAATGCCTAATACTTCAGCTGTGGCGGTGCGGTCGTATTTCTTGCCAAATGTCGGTGGATTTTGTCGCATCCAAATGACACCATCATCAGCAAATGTGACCCGTATCTGCCCGACTTTGAAATTGAGTATGACGGTTTCGACCGCTTGACCGATGATTTTCTCGCGGATGATATAGGCTGTCCCAAGTGTTGGATGCCCAGCGAATGGGACTTCGACAGCCGGGGTGAAGATGCGCACATCATACCCTCCATCGCGGATTTGATTTGATAACACGAATGTTGTCTCGGCGTAATTCATCTCTTGCGCGATGCGTTGCATAGTCTCGTCCGAAATATCTGCCGCGTCCATGACAACTGCGAGTTGGTTGCCTGCGTATTTCTCGACCGCAAAAACATCGACAATATAAAATGGATGTGTGGTCACAATATCACCTCCTGATAGGCACGGCCCCACACGATATGCACAGATAGCGTATACTAACGTGAGTTTTGTTTAAGACAATGAACCCATTTTGCAAAATAAACACGAAAAGATTCAACGCAAAGGACGCAGAGACGCAAAGGACGCAGAGAGAAT
>RFIA01000127.1 GCA_003695675.1 Chloroflexota bacterium | reverse complement strand
TAGCATCGGCTGCGGCGAGAGATACAGCAGCATATTGGCGTCGGGCAGCGCGAAGTCTACCGCTTCGTTGAAATCATCATTGGCTAGCAAACTCTCTCCCTCGACCGGGTTGAGTACGAAGTCGAGGCTGTCTTGCTGACCAATCGCAAACACGGACTCATTGGCCGCGACGACGATGTCTTCGCCGAGAATGTCAAACACCTCGACCGGCGCTTCGTCGGGCAGCAGCAAGCCCAACGGATTGGTGAGAATGACCGCCTCAGCACCATTGATGGTTGTGCGCGTGGCGGGGAATTCGAGTTCTTCCGACGCATTCGCGAGACCGTCGACGACAGCGAGGGCCGCTTCGGGGTCGGTGGCGCGGATGGCGACGGCGGCTTCAAAATCGACCACAGTCGTGTTGGAATCGTCGGGGATGATGTCGCCGAACATCACGAAGTCCTCTGTCATCCATGCCAGCACATCATCTTGCAGGCTGAGTCCTGTCAACCCCGCGAAGGACAAATTCGTGAAACCGATGATCGTGCTGCCAAAATTGACCCGCGTCAAGAAATCCGCTTCCGGTGGGATTTCGCCCGATGCTTGCAATTCGGTGAAGACTTCGCGCAGCAAATTGCCGAAGGCACGCACGGTGTCGAAGCCGGCTGTGACCGATGGGCCGAGACCGGTGCCATGCGCGACGAATTCTGCATTGGCGGGGACGTTGGCGGCGAATGCCGGGTCAATCGGCGGGAGGTCGAGCGCAGACGGAAAACCGAATTCTTCAAATGCGCTGGTGTCGCCGACCGTTTGCACGACATCGAACGTCAAGTCGCTGCCGCCGAGTTGTGTCAGACCAAGCGCAAATGGCCCCGAAGCCTCGCTCGACGCTTGCAGGAAACCGGTCAAGATTCCGCCGGGCAATTCTTCCGACGCCATAGCGATTGACGGGGCGAGGAAGGCTTGTGTGTCGAAGTACATCGTCAGGCCGTAGCCATCGGCAGGAAGCGCCGCCATCGTGTCCGCGAAAGCGTCATTATCGGCGAGCGATACCTCGATGCCGTTGCGCAAAATCTTCTCAGCGCTTTGTGACGTCAGCAAAATCGCATCATCTGTGACGGTGATGTAGCCATCATTTTCATCGACGGGATTGAAGCGAATGCCGTCCGGCGATGTGCGAATCGTGAAGTCTTCGAGCGAACCCCCGACTTCAAGCGCCTGACGGATGAAGTCGGCGGCTTGTTGGCGGTCGTTGACGGCAATCGCGAACATCACTCCGGGATCGTCGAGCGAGGGATCGATAATCACATCTTGCAGATTGATGATGCCGAGCGATGCGGTATCGCCGAGCCACGGGCGGATACCGGTCGCGAAATCCGTACCGGCGGTCGTGAAAGCCAGCATATCGAGCGCCGCCGCCAGCGAATCGGTCGGGACAGCAGCGCCAGCGTCGAGTTCGCTCGCTATTTTATTGATAGCGGAATCTAAATTGTCGAGAAATTCTTGGTCGGTGCGTAGACTGATGAACAATGGCGTGTCTTCGGGATACAATGCGGCCAGCGCGTTCAAGTCATCCGCCGACTGCGCCATCACACTCGGCAGCGCCGCACCGAGCATCAACGTCAAAATGAAACTGAGGATCAGCAATTTTTTCATCTGGTGTTATTTCCCTTCTATAGCTTCGAGTGGAAATGTATGCGGCTCATTAGCAAAACTGGCGCGTGTAAGGGGACGACCCGCTAGGTCGCCCTCACATGCAAACGCACGATTTGTCCACAAGAGCCACGCTCTATTCATTATCAGTATACGACAAATTGGTGAATTGCGTTGCGGGGAGCATAAAGAATCCGCATGAAATATCAAACAACGGGACAATATAAGGGCACGGTATACCGTGCCCTTACAAAGACATATCTATTTCGCTGAACTGCTCTCGAAAAAGTGATCGCCGAGATAGGCCACCACATCGCGGAACGAAACGATATCGATGGCGACGCCGTTCTCGTCCACAATCGGGACATGGCGGTAATGGTGCAATTGCATCAAGCGGATGGCGTGTGCAATCGGGACGTGTGACGGCAGCACATCCGGGTCAGATGTCATGTAGTCGGCGACGATGGCGCTGTTCAAGTCTTCGATTTGTGTCGCGATTTTGTGGAGCACGTCGGCTTCGGTGAAGATACCGACCGGGCGACCGTGCTCATCGACGACAATCAACGCGCCGATATTCTTCTCTTGCATCGTGCCAATCGCTTCGGCTAATCGTGCCCCACGTTTGATGGTGATCGGCTTGCGCCCATGACTGAGATTGCTCAACGGGTCGGACGCGAGACCATCATGTGCTTCAATCTTCTCCCCAATCGCCATCGCCGACTGACCGAGATCATCGGCCAATTGATCGAGATATTCTTCGTCCATACCAACTGTGCGCAATTCATCGGTTGCCAACTTTTCGAGTTCGATCTCGTCTTCGGACGCCTTGACTGTCCACGTATAGTCTGAGAGATACAAACTGCGCAGGTCGGCTTCTTTTTCGCCTTGTGCAGTGCGCACCTGTTCCATCAACATCGCTTCATACGTTGGGCGTTCGACGCGATAGAAAACCCCCATCGGCACCGGATATTCAGGGTAATCCATGTAAGCCAACACATACGCTAGCGCGAGATTGGTTTCATCATGGACGAGCAAATCATCTTCGCTGATGCCGTCGCCAAGCTGCACGACTTCCGGTTTTGCGCCATTCATGCGGATGCCCTTGTCGCTGTTTTTGCCGAAGACCATCGGCTTGCCGTGCTCAAGGAACAGAATGTGGTCATCGCGTGTTTTGCGCTCGGCGACATACTCGAAGGCGCCGTCATTGAAGATGACGCAATTCTGATAAATCTCGACGAACGAAATCCCTTTATGGACACCGGCGTTGTACAACGTCGGGCCGAGATGCTGCGCGTGGTTGTCAATCGAACGGGCGACGAATGTCGCTTGCGCCGCCAACGCCACAGCAATCGGATTCAACGGTTGGTCAATCGACCCCATCGGCGACGATTTTGTCTTTTGCCCTTGCGGCGAAGTCGGCGAGTATTGGCCCTTCGTCAAGCCATAGATGCGATTGTTGAACAATAAAATTTGCAAGTCTACATTGCGGCGCAGCGCGTGCAACAGGTGATTGCCGCCGATGCTGAGGCCGTCGCCATCGCCGGTGACAACCCACACACTCAAATCGGGATTGGCGATTTTGAGGCCGGTCGCGAGGGTCGGCGCACGCCCGTGAATACTATGGATGCCATACGTGTTCATGTAATACGGGAAGCGGCTTGAGCACCCGATGCCCGAAATGAAGACGATATTCTCTTTCGGCACGTGGATGTCCGGCAGTGTCTTTTGCACTTGCGCCAAAATCGCGTAGTCGCCGCAACCGGGACACCAACGCACCGTTTGGTCGGATTTCAAATCTTTGTGGCTGTAACTCGGTATGTCTTGTACAGGAATGTCGCTCATGGTCTATATGCTTTCGTATCTGATTTCGTCATGTTGTTGGGGCATCGTTTGCGATGCCCAATACGTGTCGTGTCTCATCGGGGGCGACGCCTGCGTCGCCCCTACAGTTGTCGTGTTTTCGTAGGGGTGGTTCGCGAACCGCCCTTACATAAAACACGGCGATATGTTGCTCACACCAACTCGTTAATCTT
>RFIA01000126.1 GCA_003695675.1 Chloroflexota bacterium | reverse complement strand
GGGCATTGCGTGCAATGCCCTGAAGGGTTTAGCAAGCTAAACCCCAACGATTGTCCCCTATTTTTGCATCAAAGCGCAAATGTCAACAGAGCCTAGCCCCTTATGATTTAACATGACCAGCAAACGCTATTGCATCTATTGTGGTCGAGTCGTGCATCGTTGTGATTGTCACCTAGCAGACAGCCGCCTACAACAATTTCTTCGACGCAACGGGCAGGGCAGCTATCAACCGGCGCAGCGTGACAGGCCGTACAAGCGCGGTGTGCCGCCGCAAATCAAACGCCGCGAACGGACGACGCTGCAAAAACATTATGCTGCATGGTATGCACAGCTTGTGGACGACTACGGGGAGCAGTGTTTGCACTGTGGCGCGACGGAGCATCTCGTCATCGACCACATCATCCCGCTTGCAAAAGGCGGCCTCTCCGCCTACGACAATCTGCAACTCCTATGTCGTGACTGCAATTCGCTGAAGGGCAAGCTCGTTTTCGACTGTCGTTGATTGCGGCCCAAAAAATGTTTGAACGGCAGAGACACAGAGATGATTGTAGTATCGCATCCGTCCGTGAAGGTTTGGTGTACAAAGTAGGGGCATGGTATGCGTGCCTCTACGATCTGCGTTGAATTGTTTCGTCTTTTCTTGGCGTCTTGGTGGTTAGATCATTTTCATTTTTTTTGCTTTCAATATGAAACAAAACTCGCATTATTGAAAGTAAATGTGCGTCTTCAGATTGCCGAATTGCAAAGTGTCCCCATCGCGCAAGATGCGCACTTCGCCGGGATGTAATTTTTGCCCATTGAGCAGCGTGCCGTTGGTGCTGTTGAGGTCGGTGACGACGAGTGAATTGCCGCTGCGTTTGAGCGAAGCATGAGAACGCGAAACGCCGTGTTCCGCCGCGCCATAAGCTGACAGGTCGATGTGTGGCCGGTTATCGCTTTCGGGCGAGGCGCGGCCAACGATCACATCTCCTTCGTCGGGTATCGAAATATGCAGCGACTCGTCATCGTCGCGCAGGTGCAAAACGATGCCACTGCTGTCGGCAAAATATCGTCCGGTCGTCACGGCTGCGCCGAGATTTTTGGTCGTGTCCCCTTTGCGTTCGCTGTCTACAAGTGCTTCATCGCAATTGTCGCATATCAACGCCCCGGCAGGGTTGCGATGCCCGCAATGGTCGCAAACGATGTCTTCCTCAACCGGTATCATTTCTTCTGCCCGCTTCGGTGCGGGGGGTGGCACTTCGGCGGCTGTTGCATTGCGGCGGCTGTTGGCATTGGCGGCGCGGTTGATCATCGGCTGCAACGGAATCGTTTCATCGTGTTCTTCGTGTGGTGGCTCAATGTCGCCAGTTTGGATTTTCTTGTAAAGTTCGGTCGTTTCTTGTGTGGGTTGAACGCCGAGTTCGTCGTTCAGCAATTGGCGACATCTCTCGAATTGGGAGAGCGCCTCGCCGCGCAAACCGATCAAGGCCAGCAGCAGCATCTTCTTTCGATGGGTATCTTCATGCAAAGGGTCGAGCGTCAACAGACGACTAGCCGTATCGATGCCGAAGCTGTACATCGTCGGACCGCGTTTGAGATAATAATCGACGAGGCTGTCGAGCGCGCCAATCACCCGCAACCGCAGCCGTTCGCGACGACGCGATGCCCATGCTTCAAATGCGTGACTGTCGCGCACATAAAAGCCGTCGAGAAAATCGCCCTGATATAAGTCAAGAGCCGCCGTCAATTTGTTGGCGACCGGGCGCGTCAATGTGGCGTTAGCGCTTTGTATCTTCAGCAGGTCGTCGAGCTGCGCGTCGAGCGCAACCGAATCGACAAACAGGTCAAGCTGTGGGTTGATGCCCACATCCCGCCGTGTGATCGCCAATTCGTCGTCAAAATATTTGCGTAAATCGGTCAACACCACGCGCAAATTGGCCAGTGAACGCCCCTGCGACCGTTCTTCCCAAAACAATTCGGCCAAGACCTCGCGAGCGTGCGGCTTCTTCGTATTATGCGCCAAATAGACCAACAAAGCTAATGCCTTACGCGATGTGAGTTCGGTGACTGTCCGGCCATTTTGTCGAATGATGAGGCCGCCAAGCGTTAAGATTTCGAGTGAATTTGCCATGTTTTGTTGATTATGTGCTGTACTTTAACGTTTTTTGAGCGCTTCATAAGCGTTCTTTATTGTAGCATATCGTTGTGAGCAACGTATTGCTTGCCAATATTCAGAACATCACAGATTACAAATCATGACAGGAGAGAAAACATGCGACGCCATCGACAATGCCAAATCAGACGCCAGACAAGTCTTCAACCACTCGATATGCCTACTGATGATGACACCATCTACACCGAACTCGACCATGCGTTGCAAGCCGAAGTCGCCGAACTCGAAGCCTTCGCGCATACCGTTGCGCATCAAATCAAAAGCCCATTGAATGTCGTTGCCGGATATACCAGTCTGCTCATGATGGAAAACGAAACCAGTACGGCGGAAGAACGCGCCCAATTTCTCAACATCATTCAGGACACCGTCGCGCAGATAGCCAAATTGGTCGATGAATTGCTGTTATTGGCAGACGCCCATACGATTGAGTTGCAGCCGGTCGATATGGCAGCCGTTGTCGCGAACACACTGGCGCGGCTCGACGACATGATTACGACGCATCAGGCCGAAATTGTGATGCCCGAACATTGGCCGGTCGCGTTGGGATATGCGCCATGGCTCGAGGAAATTTGGCTGAACTATCTGACCAATGCGCTCAAATACGGCGGTCGCCCGCCGAAAATTGAACTCGGCGCAACACCACAAATGAATGGGCAAATCCGTTTTTGGATTCAGGACAATGGCTTAGGGTTGCCGCAAGGGGATTATGAACGGATATTTGAACCCTTCGTCCGTTTGCGCACCGATGAAAAAAGCGGGCACGGTCTCGGACTTTCGATAGTGCGTCGCATCGTCCGGCGCATGAATGGCGAGACGTATGTCAACAAATTGCCCGGCGGTGGGAGTGTCTTCGGCTTTTTGCTGCCGGAGGCGTAATCGCATATCTTCAGTGCCGCCAGATATTCAAACATCCGGCGGCTAGCATACCAAATCCATTAAAGATGAATGCGCAAGTCACAGGCGATGCCCAACGATTCAATCTCGTTTCACCCTGCTCGATTCATGTCTGTATCATGCTAGCCAATCGGCAAGATTGCACGTTTCGTTCGGCTCGCCGTTGATGCGCAATTCATCGACCCGCGCCTTCGCATCTGCCACGGCCTCAGCGCCATCGAGAACCGTCATCAACACGCGCCCGGACGCCGTCGCG
>RFIA01000125.1 GCA_003695675.1 Chloroflexota bacterium | reverse complement strand
GAGGGGACGACCTTCCACTTCACGCTGGCCCTCGCGCAAGATGAATCCACTGAACCTGAAGCGGCGGGATGAGGTCGAACATTCGCTGAAAAACAAAAAAAGCCCGCAGCATATTATGGCGGGCTTTTTGTATTTCAATTTTGGGGATTAGTTCAAGTGAGGGAGGATTTTGCTCGCGATTTGATCTTTCGGCTTGTAACCGGTGATGCGTTCAACCAGTTCGCCATTTTTGAAGAGCAGCAAGGTCGGAATACCCATGATGCCGTATTGTTGCAAAATCTCTGGATATTGGTCGGCGTCCAATTTGCCAACTTTCAATTGACCATCATATTCATTCGCAAGCTCGTCCACAATAGGTGCAATCATCTTACACGGGCCGCACCATTCTGCCCAGAAATCGACCAACACCGGTTGCTCTGAACCGAGCACCTCTTCTTGGAAATTTGTACCGGTTGCTTCAAATGTCTTCGCGCCCATTCTATGTTTTATCTCCTATTCCTCTTGCATTATTGCCGAAGCATCCACTATTATACAACAAAGTGACCGGCAATAAATAAGGTTTGCGTTAACGTCGTGAATGATACATGAATACTGACGAGACACAACTCCCGGAACTTACGCGGCGACAGGAAGAAATCCTCGCCTTCATCATCCATTCATACACCGATAAACCCGAACCTGTCGGGTCAAAATATCTGGTGGAAAATTATGATCTGAGCTTTAGCCCGGCGACAGTCCGCAACGAGATGGCCGTGCTCGAAGACCTCGGCTACATCACGTCGCCACACACCTCTGCCGGGCGCGTCCCGACGGCAAATGGCTATCGTTATTTCGTCAAACGCTTGCTGCATTCACGAGAATTGTCGCCCGAAGAGAAGCATCTCATTACCGGGCATTTGCAAAGCTCGCCGCTCGCCACCGACCAATGGATGCGCAAAGCGGCGAGTGTGCTGGCACAAACGGCGCAGACCGCCGCGCTCGTCACGCCACCTGCGGCGGAGACGAGCCGCTTCAAGCATTTGGAATTGATCGCGATTCAAGGCCGTTTGGTGTTGATGGTGTTGGTGTTGCGCAGTGGTATCGTGCAGCAACAAATGTTGAATCTTGCCGAGCCGATCCCACAAGAACGTTTGAGCGAAGTCGCGGCTTTGCTCAACGCGACGTGCGACAATCTCGTCGCCAAAGAAGTGCGCATGAAAAGCACGCAATTGCAAATCTTGGAGCAGGAAATCGCTGAACTGATCGCCGATTTGTTAGAAAAGGCGGACTTGAACCAAGCGCGTGTCATTTATCGCGATGGCGTGCCCGAAATCATCAGCACCTTCCCGGACAACGAAGGGGCGCAGCAAGCTGTACGCCTGTTTGAAGAAATCGCCTTTTTGAATCTTGTGCTGGCCGAAGTGTTGTCGCCGCTCTTGAATAATGTGCAGGTCGTCATCGGTGGGGAAGGGCGTTGGGAAGAACTCAGCCATCTGAGTATGGTGCTCAGCCGTTACGGTATTCCCGGTCAAATCAGCGGCGCGGTCGGTGTGCTCGGCCCGACACACATCAACTATTCGCGCGCCGTCAGCTCGGTGCAATATATCTCGAATGTCATGAGCAATATGCTGCTACAGGTTTACGACCATTCGGTTGATGACGCCGCATTGCCGCTCGATGATGCGTCCGATGGCGACGATTAACTTGTAATTGGCCGCAATTTCGCCATTTCGTCGCCAATGTTTACATTTTGAATATCCAACATTAATGCAATTCTATTATTCCTTATATAGACTTGAGGTTTGAAAGCGCTTTTTGTGTTGTACAATAGGCTGTCTGTTTGAGAGTTGATTGACACCGCAGGGAGGCTTTAGGCGTGAGTCAAGAAGAAACCAATGAAACAACGAATCAAGAACAGAGCAGTGAACCAAGTGAACAAACTGAGCAGACAAATCGTGAAGCACAACAATCGCAAGCATTGCCCGAACAAGACGGCGATGTCGAGGCTTCAACAAACGGCAACAACACGGGCGAAGAGCAAGAAATTGCTGAGGGTGTGAATCTGATGCAAGAGCTTATCGCCGCGCAAAAACAAGCGCAAGAATATATGGATGGTTGGCAGCGTGCCCGTGCCGAATTCGCCAATTACAAAAAACGTGTTGAGCGCGACCTGCAAGACCGGCATCAACAGGGTGGTGCGGATATGTTGGAGCATTTCTTGTCGATTATCGACGATTTTGATCGCGCTATGCACAATATTCCGGACGACCTGCGCGAGCAACACGGCGCTTGGCTCGAAGGCGTTGAAATGATTCAACGCAACTTCCAGAAAAAATTGGATGATCTGAATGTCACCGTCATCGACCCGGTTGGCGAACCGTTCGACCCCAATCTACACGAAGCGATTGGGACAGATGACGACAGCGACGCCGACAGTGGCACGGTGACGCAAACATTGCAAAAAGGGTATCTATACGGCGACCGCGTGCTGCGCCCGGCGCTTGTTCGGGTGGCGAGCTAGCCGTTTGTGAGGGCATTTGAGCGCATTCATTCGATTGTCTGCGGCATGGACATCATTCTGAAAATCATCGTAAGGAGTGTAATTTATGGGACGCATCATCGGTATTGATCTTGGAACAACTAACTCAGTTGTTGCCATAATGGAAGGTGGCGAACCGACCGTTATTCCGTCGTCGGAAGGCTCGGTACTGGTACCTTCTGTTGTGGCTATCAACAAAAATGGCGAACGGCTTGTCGGGCGTGTTGCTCGCAATCAGGCTATCGTCAATCCTGAGAATACTATTTTCTCAGTCAAGCGTTTTATGGGGCGCAAGTTCAAGGACAAGGAAGTCCAAGAAACGATGAAGATGGTGCCCTATAAAGTCAGCGAAGCCGATAATGGTGACGTGCGCATTCACATGGGCGGCAAAGAATACAGCCCGCCTGAGATTTCGGCCATGATCTTGCAAAAGCTCAAGGCCGACGCCGAAGCCTATCTCGGCGAGACGGTTGACCAAGCCGTGATTACTGTGCCCGCTTATTTCAACGACACGCAGCGTAACGCGACGAAAGATGCCGGGCGCATCGCCGGGCTTGAGGTGCTGCGTATCATCAACGAACCGACGGCTTCAAGCCTTGCTTACGGTCTTGGTGAACGCAAAAACGAACTCATCGCGGTTTATGATCTCGGCGGTGGCACATTCGACATCTCGATTCTCGAAGTCGGCGATGGCGTCTTTGAAGTGCGCAGCACCAATGGCGATACCTATCTCGGCGGCGACAACTTCGACGAAGTCATCATCAATTGGCTGGCCGACGAATTCAAGAAAGAGAATGGTATCGACCTGCGCGGCGACCGACAAGCCTTGCAACGGCTCAAAGAAGCGGCAGAAAAAGCCAAAATCGAATTGTCGAGCACATTGAGCACCGAGATTAATCTGCCCTACATCACGGCGGATGCCAGCGGGCCGAAGCATCTGAATGTTAATCTCAGCCGTGCCAAGTTGGAGAGCATGGTCAGCGATTTGATTCAACGCTCGCTCAGACCGTGTGAAGAAGCGTTGAAAGATGCCGACCTGACGAAAGATGACATCGATGCTGTTGTGCTCGTCGGCGGGATGACCCGTATGCCGGCTATTCAAGAAGCCGTCAAAAACTTCTTCGGCAAAGAGCCGAGCAAAGGCGTCAATCCGGACGAAGTTGTGGCGCGTGGTGCGGCGATTCAAGCCGGTGTGCTCGGCGGCGATGTCAAAGATATTCTGCTGCTCGATGTCACACCGTTGACGCTGAGTGTCGAGACGCTCGGCGGGGTGGCGACGCCGCTCATCGAACGCAACACGACGATTCCGACCAAGAAGAGTCAAATCTTCTCGACGGCGGCGGACAATCAAACACAGGTCGAGATTCATGTCTTGCAGGGTGAACGCCCGATGGCCGCCGACAATAAATCGCTCGGCAAATTTATTCTGACGGGTATTCCACCGGCGCCGCGGGGTGTACCGCAAATTGAAGTCACATTCGATCTCGACGCCAACGGCATCTTGAATGTGAGCGCGCAAGATAAAGCGACCGGACGCGAACAAAAGATCACGATTACGGCGGGCAGCGGCTTGGATGAGGCCGAAATCGAAAGAATGGTCAAAGAGGCCGAGAAACACGCTGCCGAAGATGCCAAACGCAAAGAACAGGCCGAAGTCCGTAATCAGGCCGACAGCGCCGTCTTCACGGCGGAGAAGCTCTTGCGCGATTATGACGACAAATTGCCGGACGATGCCAAGAAGCAAACGCAGGAGAAAATCTCCGCAGTGCAGGCCGCGCTCGAAAGTGACGACTTCGACGCGATGCGTTCGGCGACGGACGCGCTCAATCAACATGTTCAGGCGCTCGGTGCGAGCATGTATGAACAGCAAGGGCCTGTCGGCGCGACGGATGCCGATGGGGCAGCACCGGGCGGCGACAGTGCCGATGGCACGACCGGTGATGATGAAGATGTGATCGATGCTGAATTCACCGAAGCCTAAATACCCCGTCACAAAGTGAATGCTTACTCAGGGTGCGTTTCGACGCGCCCTTTGTTCATTTTTTTGTCGATTGTGCGGTATAATTGAGGTCAGTGTATCCGGTTTGGCGATAGAGAATTATGGCTCGAGATTATTACGATGTGCTTGGCGTGTCGCGCCAAGCCAGCAAACAAGAGATCAAACGTGCTTTTCGTGTTCTCGCACGCAAATATCATCCTGATGTGAGCGATGAGCCGGACGCCGAAGAGCGCTTCAAAGAAATCAACGAAGCCTACGAAGTCCTCAGCGATGACCAAAAACGTGCGCGTTACGACCGTTTCGGTCATGCGGGGGTCAATGGCGGCGGCGGTTTTGGCGGCGCGGGTGGCTTCGGCGGCTTTGAAGAAATCTTCGAGGAGTTGTTCAACTTCGGCGGGCGACGCAGCGGCGGGCGGCGACAACAGTCACGACGCGGGGCAGACCGCCGCGTGACGGTCAAGATTGCATTTGAAGAAGCCATTTCTGGCGTAGACCTCGATGTCGAAATTGACCGGCTCGAAGTCTGCGATATCTGTGAAGGGTCGCGTGCGGAGCCGGGTACATCGACGAGTCGTTGTCCACAATGTCAAGGGACGGGCGAAGTCCAACAAGTGCAACAGACGCTGCTCGGCCAAATGGTGCATGTCACCACTTGCCCGACGTGTCAAGGGCGTGGCGAAGTGGTGGACAAGCCGTGCCACAATTGCCATGCCGCCGGGCGCGTGCGCGAGCGGGTCAATGTGCCGGTACACATCCCCGCCGGTGTCAGCGATGGGATTCAGATTCAGGTGCGTGGCGAAGGCGACGCCGGTGAAGCAGGCGCGCCGAGAGGCGATTTGTATGTCATCGTCAAAGTCAAAGAGCACGAATTCTTCAAACGGCGCAACGACGACATCATCCTCGATATCAACGTCAATGTGGCACAAGCCGCGCTCGGCGACCGCATCATCATCCCGACAGTCGATGGCGATGTCGAATTAACCCTCCCCGCCGGGACGCAAACCGGCAAGGTCTTTCGCTTGCGCGGCAAAGGCGCACCGCGTCTGCGGCGCGATGGGTCGAGTGCCGGGCGTGGCGACCAACTCGTTTATGTGCAGGTCGAAGTGCCGACCGACCTGACGGAAGAACAACGCGAATTATTCGAAGCGTTGGCCGAAACACTCGGCAGCGAGGTGCAACCACAGACCAACGGACGCGGTTTCTTCGACCGCGTGCGCGATTTTTTTGAAGGTGACCAATAGCTGTGCGTCATGGATTGGATTGAAGTCAGCCTGCGTGTTGACAGTGCGGTCGCTGATGCCGTCAGCGATTTGCTGCAATCTTATGGGCATCAAGGTGTCGTCATCGAACATGACGGTATCATGACCGAATCTTGGGACGATGGCGATGCCCAACCGCCGGAGCATGTCATCGTTCGTGTGTATCTGCCCGCCGATGAACACGCCGCGCAAAAACGCGAACAACTCGAAGCCGGACTCGGTCGCATCAACACCGCGCATCCGCTCCCCACACCGACGTACAACCGCATCGCCGAGACGGATTGGGCAGAAGCGTGGAAAGCGCATTACCCGCCGACGCGCATCGGGCGGCGCATCTTCATCCGGCCACAATGGGTTGAAGCCGAGACACACCCCGATGACATCGTGATTGCGCTCGATCCCGGTATGGCCTTCGGCACGGGCACGCATCCGACGACACAATTGTGCCTCGAAGCGCTTGAAGACTTGATGCCACCGGCGACGAAAATACTCGATCTCGGTTGTGGTTCCGGCATCTTGTCGCTTGCTGCGGCGAAACTCGGCGCGACTCATGTTCACGCCCTCGACATCGACCCGATTGCCGTCAAAGTGACGCGAGAAAACGCCGCGCTCAACGATGTGAGCGACAAAATCACCGCGCAAGAAGGCAGTCTTGAGACGATCATACGGTCGTCGCGGCGCTTTGACTTCGCCGTCGTCAACATTCTTGCGCATATTATCATCGCGCTGTGCGGGCAAGGTCTCGGACAAGTGGTGCGTCCCGGCGGCAAAGCGCTATTCGCCGGTCTCATCGACACACAAGCCGACGACGTTGAAGCCGCGTTACGCGCCACCGGCTTGGCGCCGTACAGTCGTCGGCAGCGAGGCGATTGGGTGCTGATTGAAGCCTATCGCCCACATGAAGTATGAGCGGTTAGGTCTTAACAAAGGCGCAAAGGATTTCATAAGAAAATCTTGGCGCCCTTGGTGTCTTGGCGGTTCAATTTCTTTTCAATTCGGTCGATTCACGCTGATATGTTGAGTAGTTACAAATTTGTTTGATGAGCTAGACAAAGAGTAAGGATTATGCCCGGCAAACAATTCTCGTGGGTGTTGTCATGAAATGCGCGACCTTTCATTTTCATGGCGAACTCAACTTTTTTCTCCCCCGTCGTCACAAACATAACCCCATCGAACACCCCTTTGATTGGCGCGGTTCGATCAAAGATATGATCGAATCGCTCGGTGTGCCCCACGCCGAGATTGAGTGGCTTGTCGTCAATGGGGTCTCCGTCGATTTTGATTACATCATGCAAGATCAAGATGTCGTCGATGTCTACGCCTTCCCGGATGAAATTGATATTGAGCCGAAAGTCGCCTTGCGCCCGCCGTTTCCCGGTCGGCCACGATTTGTGCTCGACACGCATCTCGGTCGCTTGGCGGCCTACTTACGCATGATGGGCTTCGACACGCTGTATCGCAATGATTATCCGGATGAAGAACTCGCCGAAGTGTCGCATAATGAACGACGCATCTTGCTGACGCGGGACACCGGTTTGCTCAAGCGCAGCATCGTCACGTATGGCTATTACGTCCGCAACATGAATCCGCAAGAGCGCCTCGCCGAAATTGTCGAGCGCTTCGGTCTCGCCGCGCATGTCGAGCCGTTCAAGCATTGTATGAAATGCAACGGTCTGCTGCATCCGGTCGAAAAGCACGCTGTCGTTGAGCAACTGCCGCGCAACACCGCCGCCCATTACGACATTTTCCATCAATGCAGTTCGTGCGAACGGGTTTATTGGAAGGGGCCGCACTTCGAGAAAATGGAATCGCTGATGAACAGCGTCTTGAATGGCCACAACCACGATGAATGATGGTATCATGGAGATACCAATGCGAATCTGAAGGTGATGCAATGGTCGAACAAACACGAAGCCGAATGACAGCCGCCGAATTCTTTGAATTGCCGGAGACGAATCTGCCGATGGCATTGATCGATGGAGAGGTGAT